>JAZRWL010000021.1:0-7348 GCA_045599685.1 Lachnospiraceae bacterium | reverse complement strand
GGATCATGCCAGTCGTAAAGATCTTCGTCGGTGGGAAGCTTCACATCCTCGGGGATATCACCGGTCCACTCGTATATGACCCCGTAGGTATCGGGGATAAAAGTCCAGGCGCCGTATACAGTCTGATCCGAAGTAACCTTTTTCAGTTCGGTCACGCCCGTGTCATAGCTGCCGTCAGTCTGTGACCAGCCGCCCACGGGCGCAAAGGTCCAGGTGCCGGGAGCACTGCCGTCCTTGCCGTCGCAGGTCGTCCATTCCGTAGCGGGAACAGGCTTCAGCACAGCGCCGGTGCCCCAGCTGATACCTGTCGTGGCTGCAGGAGCCGCGCCGCCATCAGGTGTACCGTAGGTCGGGTCACCGGTCACGACATACTCGATGTCATATGTCTCGGGAGTAAAGGTCCACGCGCCATATACTGTCTCATTCTTCGCTATTCCGGTGATTCCGGTAACAGCTGAGTCATAGCTCGAATCGGACTGCGACCAGCCCTCTGCGGGAGCAAAGCTCCATACGCCGGGGACAGTCTCGCCGTCGCCGTTCACTGCACAGGCCTGATTAGTACTGAGAGCGGGCTTCAGAGTAACATTGACGCCCTTGTCATACTTATTGGTATCAGTGGGAGCCGCGCCGTCATCGGGCTTTCCGTAATCCTCATCCTCAGCCACAACATAGGTGAGGGTGAAGACCTGCTGGTTCTTGAAGGTAAAATCCGTGGTGCTCGCGTCACTGTCAATATCGGCGTAACTGAAGGTCACGGGATTGGTTTCTCCGTCAGCGAGACGGTAGCCCTCCGGCACAGTCTCGGTAAGCGTATACTCATCTGTATTCTTTCCGTAAGGAATGCCGGCAAGCAGCACATCACCGTTGGTGTCGGTCTCACCCGATATACTGAACTTTCCGTGGATCGAAGACTTACCTTCCACGGTAAAGATCACGCCCTTTATCGGATCACCGTCCTGATCGACCTTATGCAATTTTACAGACTTTGTAAGCGGCTGGTAGAAGGCTGCCGCATAATGCGCGACATTGCCGCTTTCGAGAGTATGAGAGACTTTGTTGTTCGAAACGCTTGAGAGGATCGAACCGTCGCTCGGTGAGGTCGAACCGCTCGTAGTAGAGTAATTCATCCCGACGAGCTCATAGCCCTCGTTCGCTCCTACCGCAAAGGTGGTAGGCTTCGAATTGGCATAGAAGCGTGCAACATACTTGCCATTTCCGTATTTTACGGTCTCATCGGACCAGTTGATTACAGAATCGTCACAGGACTCGGTCATCGATATCCTGCCGCCCTCGTCGGTGACGGTCCAGGTATCGGAGACCCTGCTCTTGTCATTGTCATAAAGCTTCGTCAGCGGGCGGATCGCTATGGTACTCGTCCCGCCGTAAAGGCCTGTCGCACAGGAGCCGCCGGACCATTTCAATACGTTTACGGGCTTGACCTGTACCGCGAAGCCGCTGTAGAAGGTATCTTCATCCGACGCTGTACCGCGGAACAGAAGACCGTTTGCGGTCTTGGTAACATTGATCTTGTTCCCTTTGGCCTGGGAAGTCAGATATGCCTTTGAAATCATGTCCGCGGACGCTATCTCCACACGCTCGGACAGATCCTCATCATAGCTGCCATGCTCCCTGTCGGGCTGATCGATATCCTTGAAGCTGATATTCACGCCGCCGTCTATTGACGCATCCTTGATCGTCATGGTGACTGTCATGGTGACACCGACGCCATTGACGACCTCTGCACGCACTTGATCATCCGTAAGGCCTGCCATCTCAGCGGCAGTAAAACTCTTTTTGTACATCACGGCGCAGGCCGATACCGCACCCGAAGCAAGCGCGACGGACCGGCCCCTGTTGGCTGCGATAGTATTGTAATTCTTTATCGTAATATCACTGAAGGTCAGCACTACGTCATGTGTGGCACCGGACGCATCGATCGCCGCTTTCTCATACTCTATCTCGAATACGTCCCCTGAAAGATTAACCGGGGCAACGTTGTCTACCAGGCCGGTGTAAACGACTGTCTGATTGATTCGATTATAATACCCCGCTGTCGTCGAATGGAAATAGTCCTTCAGCGTCACGGAATCATAATAGCTTTTGAAGCTCTTCATATGCTCCTGATCCGTGCCGATCCTCAGATAAGAAGGATACACGCGGTAGGTCGCGAAGGGCATTTTTTCCGTGAAGGTGCCGGCGTCTCCGCTCTGCACTACCCATGAGGCTGCCGTACTTCCTACTCCGGAATCGAGGGCGAAAGCCTGGATAGGACACATCGCGAGGATCATGACAACGCTCAGAGCAGACAGCAACAATCTTTTAAATTTCTGTTTCAATCCAATCTTCCTCTCTTTCCTGAAAGTGATGATTTCACGCATTATTCTGTGTTTACACACGAATCTGCTGCAATAATAAAATTATCAATTAATGATACTGCGGAGATATAAACGCCATATAAACGAAAGGTTCCGAAACGTCCCTGAATACGCGGGTTTCGGAGACCAGACTCTGTGTTGCCTTCCGTATACTACGGTCAGCTTTGCCTGTATCAGGGTGTATGAAAAAGTCAATCATATTCTTCTGGCGGGGGTCATGTGTTTAAGCCTTGCGGCGTGCGGATCGCAAGCTGCGTCAGGCGGGCAGGCAGACGAGGCCGCCACCGTTGATATAAAATCCGGCCCAGTCGACAGCGAACAGGGAGAAAAGACTGTTTGAAAATCGAAAAAAGAGGAGAAGGATTTCTCCCTCTCCTCTTGGGAACCTTGATTTATAAGGATTTTACTTGCCGAAGTATCTGTCAAGCAGACCCTTGAATGCCTTGCCGTGCCTAGCCTCGTCGCGTGCCATCTCATGAACGGTATCATGGATCGCATCCAGCCCGAGCTCCTTTGCTCTCTTTGCGAGATCGGCCTTGCCGGCGGTAGCGCCGTTTTCAGCCTCTACACGCATCTCGAGGTTCTTCTTCGTGCTGGCGGTAACGACTTCGCCTAAAAGCTCTGCGAACTTCGCGGCGTGCTCCGCCTCTTCATACGCGGCCTTTTCCCAGTAAAGACCGATCTCGGGATAACCCTCTCTGTGGGCTACTCTCGCCATGGCGAGATACATGCCTACCTCTGAGCACTCACCGTTAAAATTCGCACGCAGATCATTAAGGATGTCCTCTCTTACGCCTGAAGCTACACCTACAACATGCTCAGCAGCCCAAGTCACCTCTCCGCCCTGCTTGAAGAATTTTTCCTTCGCAGCTCTGCACTGAGGACATCTTTCGGGCGCCTCATCGCCTTCATGAGTATAACCGCAGACTGAACATACATACTTTGCCATAACAGACCTCCTGACAATAATTAGATGGTGAAAATCAGTAATTACTACTTTTTCGCTTATTATTCTATACTATCCGTGCGTTTAGTCAAGAAATAAAACCGCGTTTTGCGTCAGGCTTACTTAATTTTCTTCATCCTGGGCCTTTTTGCGCAATCGGCGCAGACACCGCGAAGCACTATGCTGCAGGCATCTACCGATCCGCCGGGCATCATTGCGTCAAGCTCAGCATTCGTATAAGGCAAAGCTCCCGGCACGTCATAGACCCTGCCGCAGGATGTGCAGTAAAAATGGATATGCGGCACAGGATTCGGGTCATATCTTTCGACGCCGTCGCCGCATTCTATTGTCATGAGCTCATTCTCCGCTGCAAGGAACTTCAGATTGCGGTAAACGGTACCGAGACTGATATTGGGCAGCTCTCTGCGCGCTGAGGTATATATCATTTCGGCAGTGGGATGGTCAACCCTTCCCTCGAGGCAATGCCTTATTATCTCACGCTGTTTGCTGTAATTGCTCATAAATCGTCATCCTCTTCAAGCATTCTCGAAACGGTATTGATGGCAAAGCAGATCGCCTCCCTGCAGACGCTCTGAGAGAGGTTTCTCTCCGCGATGAGCTTCTTGTCGGAGGGATCTGTGGTATCGAGGCCTCCCAGCATATCGGTGCAGATGATACTGCCGAATTCATCGGCGAAGATGTCTTCGAATTCCTTCACTTTTTTGCGAAGGAGCTGCTGCTGCTCCACACAGCCGGGCTGGGAACCCGAGTACTTCAGTCCGAGCGCCATCCTTGCGCCGCTGACACAACCGCAGACACTGTGCTTTGTGAAGCTGCCGCCGAAGGCTCCCGCGATCTTTCTCGCGGTCTCAACATCGAGGCCCACCTGTTCCGCAAGCTCTCCGAAAACGGCCATCGAGCAGCTCAGGCCCGCTCCGTATATTTCTCCCATGGTTTCAGAGGTAAGTTCCTTTGCCATAATACACCTCCGTTTTGTTTGATAATTATTATATCAGAATAGTTTCTGTCAGTCTAATAAATAAAAGTAATAAAAACCCATTTTAAGTTTACAAACACCGTTTAATTCGGACTATAGAATGCGTATATTAAGTCGGCATCAAAATTTGATATAAAAATATTAAAATTATTTTCTTTAGTATGGCATTTTCGGATTGTTGGTGATATAATTCTGATAACAAAGAAGTAAAGGAGATGATTATATGAATTTTACTGTTAACGGTAAAAACATCGATCTGACTGACGAGCTGAAGGCCGCGATAGAATCAAAGCTCGGTAAGCTGTCAAAGTACCTCCGCAGCGAAACAGAGATCTCCGTCACGCTCTCGATAGAAAGGGAGCTCCACCGCGCTGAGATCACCATCCCTATAAAGGGGACCATCCTCCGTGCCGAGGAAGCCACGAAGGATATGTACATTTCCATAGACGAAGCCGTGGACGACATTGAGCGTCAGCTGCTCCGCCATCGCAAAAAGCTCATCGAAAAGCACCGCAGCTCCGGGAGCTTTACCGATAGCTTCATGGATGAGGAATACGAAGAGGACGATATCCGGATAGTCCGCCGCAAGGTCTTCGACGTAAAGCCCATGGATCCCGAGGAGGCCTGTCTCCAGATGGATATGCTGGGTCACAGCTTCTACGTTTTCCGCAATTCCGATACCGGCGGGATCTGCGTCGTATATAAGAGAAAAGACGGAGCCTACGGCCTGATAGAGCCTGAGGCGTAAGCTCCTCACTGAATAAAAAAGCTGTTCGTCCCATCTGCCGCCGGAGGTAATGGCGGTGGGTCCGGCGGCAGGTACAAAAGGCGGTGCGGTCTCAATGCAGACCGCACCGTTCCCATATAATAAGAATTCCCCGTATGACGGCGTCCGTCATCCTGGCACAGAGCGGAGGGCCGGTCAGTCTACGTCTGACCGCAGGAGCCATATACTAAAATCGTGTAAAATGCGGGGGTTCTCTATATTCTGCGCCTGCCCCACGGTGCCGGCACCGCCCTCCCGCTTCGTAAAATGACTCCCCGATAAACAGAATTCACCGAATTTTCATGATTGGAGCGTGCCGCGGTCTTCTGTTATACCCTTTGAGGTGATATACTGTTTATTTAGTTTTCACAAGGAGATCACAGCATGAAACAGATCTTTTCCAGCCTGAAGCCTTACCGGCTTTCGGTCTGCCTCGTCGTCGTACTTCTGCTGGTGCAGGCCTTTTGTGACCTGTCACTGCCGGATTACACCTCGGGCATCATCGACGTGGGCATCAACAACAGCGGCGTGGAGCATTCCGTACCCGAATATATCACAGAAAAAGGCCTGCAGACCGTCACTCTTTTTCTGAACGATGCGGAAAAAGAAGAATGGACCGCGCTTTTCTGCCCCGATACCGAAGATAATTACGTACTGACGGACAATAGCTCCGACGCGTGGGACGCTGCCGATGAAAAATTCGGCGCCGCCATCGCGATTACATATATGGCACAGTCGGCGATGCAGCAAAACGATATCGATCCCGACATATCAGGCACCGATATCGATCCCTCGATGCTTTCCGCCGTTCGCGCACAGCTGGAGGAACAGCTCGCGGTGATGGGTGACTCCATAGTAGGCTCCATGGGGAAACGCTTCGCCCGCGCAGAATATGAGGCATGCGGGACGGACGCCGCCTCCCTGCAGAAAAGCTACATGTGGAAGACCGGCCTGAAGATGCTCGCTATGGCGCTCCTTATGGCAGGCTGCACCGTGGCGATAGGCTATCTCTCGGCGAGAGTCGGCGCGGGAGTCGGACGTGATCTGAGAGAACAGATCTTTACAAAGGTAATGAGCTTTTCCGCCGCCGAGCTCGACCGCTTTTCCACTGCCTCGCTCATCACGAGAAGCACGAATGACGTGCAGCAGATACAGATGGTCTGTGTCGCGCTCATGCGCATGGTGCTCTACTCTCCCATCCTCGCCATCGGAGGAATAATCAATATCAGACAGTACAATTCCGGCATGAGCTGGATCATCGTCGTCGCGGTCGCGGCAGTTCTTGCCGTGCTCGTGGTGCTCTGGTTCATCGCGATACCGCGCTTCAAAATAATGCAGGCAAAGGTGGATCGCGTGAATCTGGTCTCCCGTGAGATCCTCACCGGCATCCCCGTCATCAGAGCCTTCAGCCGCGAAAAGCGCGAAGAGGAACGCTTCGATGAGGCAAACAGAGACCTCACCGGAAACCTTCTCTTCGTGAACCGCGCGATGGCCTTCCTTTCACCCGCGCTCACGATAATCATGAACGGCACCTCCGTCCTGATCGTCTGGATCGGCGCGAAACGCATCAACAGCGGCGTCATCGAGGTCGGCGCTCTCACTGCTTTCATCACCTATTCGATGATGATAATCGCGAGCTTTCTCATGGTATCCTTCCTCTCGATCATGCTGCCCCGCGCCATCGTGGCCGCGAAGCGTATCCGCGAGATCCTCGATACTGCGCCCGTGATCACCGAAAAGGCAAACGCCGCATCAGTCACTCCGGAAACAGCCGAGCTCCGCTTCGATCATGTGAGCTTTGCTTATTCAAAGGGCGATGAGAACGCGATAACGGATATCGACTTCGTGACGAAGCCCGGACAGACCACCGCGATAATCGGCGGCACCGGCTCCGGAAAATCCACACTCGTAAAGCTCATCCCCCGCCTCTATGATGTGACCGAGGGCAGCATATCGGTAAACGGCACCGATATCCGCGACATGTCACTCGGATCACTGCGGCATATGATAGGCTACGTACCTCAGACCGCGGTGCTCTTCTCCGGCGATATCCGTTCGAATATCGCCTTCGGCGCGGGCGATATCGATGATGATGCGGTCGCCGAAGCGGCAGCGATCGCGCAGGCGGCAGAATTCATCGGGGAAAAGCCCGAAAAATACTCGAGCCCGATCGCACAGGGCGGAACGAACGTATCCGGCGGTCAGAAGCAGCGTCTCTCTATCGCAAGAGCGATCGCCCGCAAGCCGCAGATACTTATCTTTGA
>JAZRWL010000020.1:0-10857 GCA_045599685.1 Lachnospiraceae bacterium | reverse complement strand
CTTCGCCGCGGGCTGATTACTGCGCTCCCGGTCGCTCAATTGCCATCGGCTTCGCCGCGGGCTGATTACTGCGCTCCCGGTCGCTCAATTGCCATCGGCTTCGCCGCGGGCTGATTACTGCAGGATGTTTAGAAAAGAATTATACATGAAAGTGTAAAATAAGTGTATGAATTTAGTATGAAATCTGCTATATTATATGCTAATTCATTAGGAGATTACTGATTATGAGCGAAGTCACAAACGAACAGTCAAACAATGCCGCCGAAACGGCCGGCGCAGAGACGAAGGAAGTCATTTCAAGGAATTTCATCGAGCAGGCGATAGACAAGGATCTGGCCGAGGGTGTTTATTCTCATGTGCAGACGCGCTTTCCTCCTGAGCCGAACGGATACCTCCATATCGGCCACGCAAAGTCCATACTTCTGAATTACGGTCTCGCTCAGCAGTACGGCGGGAAGTTCAACCTGCGCTTCGACGATACGAATCCTACTAAGGAAAAGACCGAGTTCGTCGAGTCTATCATCGAGGATGTGAAGTGGCTCGGCGCCGATTATGAGGACAGGCTGTTTTTTGCTTCCGATTATTTCGATACGATGTTTGAATGTGCCGTAAAGCTCATCAAAAAGGGCAAGGCCTATGTATGCGAGCTTTCCCCCGAGCAGATAAAGGAATACAGAGGCACTCTCACCGAGCCCGGAAAAAACAGCCCCTGGAGGGAGAGAAGCGTCGAGGAGAATCTGAAGCTCTTCTACGAAATGAAAGACGGTAAGTACGAGGACGGAGCTCTGGTGCTGCGTGCGAAGATCGATATGTCCTCGCCCAATATCAATATGCGTGATCCCATTATCTACCGCGTGGCGCACATGACTCATCACAATACCGGTGATAAGTGGTGCATTTACCCCATGTATGATTTCGCCCATCCCATCGAGGACGCGATCGAGCATATCACCCATTCCTGCTGCACACTGGAATTCGAGGATCACAGGCCTCTTTATGACTGGGTCGTACGCGAGTGCGAGTTTGAAGAGCCGCCGCGCCAGATAGAGTTCGCGAAGATGTATCTGAAAAACGTCGTCACAGGCAAGAGATATATCAAGCGCCTTGTAGAGGACGGCATAGTGGACGGCTGGGATGATCCGAGACTCGTCAGCATCAGCGGTCTTCGCCGCCGCGGATATACTCCCGAGTCGATAAAGATGTTCGTCGAGCTCTGCGGCGTGTCAAAGAGCCAGGCGGTCGCCGAGATGCCCATGCTGGAGTACTGTATCCGCGAGGATCTGAAGATCAAAAAGCCCCGTCTGATGGCTATTCTAGATCCCGTAAAGGTCGTTATCGACAATTATCCCGAGGGTCAGATCGAATATCTCGATGCCGCGAACAATCTCGAAAATGAGGCACTCGGCAGCAGGAAGCTTCCGTTCGGCAGAGAGCTCTTCATTGAGCGCGATGACTTCATGGAAGAGCCTCCGAAGAAGTATTACAGGCTTTTCCCCGGCAATGAGGTGCGCCTCATGAACGCTTATTTCGTAAAATGCGTGGGCTTTGAGAAGGATGAGCAGGGCAGAGTGAGCCTTATCCACTGCACCTACGACCTCGAGACGAAGAGCGGAAGCGGCTTTGAAGGACGCAAGGTAAAGGGCACCATCCACTGGGTCGAGGCTACGCAGGCGAAGCTCGCGACGGTCCGTCTCTATGAGAATATCGTAGATGAGGAGAACGGTATGTTCGCCGAGGACGGAACACTGAATCTGAATCCGAATTCTCTTATAATAAAGGAAAACTGCCCCGTTGAACCGGCACTCATGGAGGCGAAGCCGGGAGATAAGTTCCAGTTCGTAAGGAACGGTTTCTTCTGCGCCGATATCAGGGATTCAAAAGAGGGTGCGCCGGTGTTTAACAGAATAGTATCTCTTAAGAGCTCTTTCAAGCTCCCTACACAATAAAACAGGAGGTAACCATGGAATTTACGGTCTCAAAGAAAGTACAGGAAGCGTTTGACAAGGTCACTGCGATGCCTGAGGTGAAAAAGGCTCTGGCCTTCATCGAGGCGGACGCGGCGAAGTCTATCGAGGAGCAGAAGGCGCTGACTCTTATCGAGTCACCGACCTTTTATGAGGATGAGAGGGCAAAGGCCTACGCGCAGTATCTGAAGGATCTCGGTCTGGAGGATGTGCATGTGGATGAGTTCAAAAATGCCATCGGCGTGTTCAAGGGTGCCGGCAACGGCCCGAAGGTCATGATCGAGGCTCATCTTGATACGGTTTTCCCCATCGGCTCGGTCAAGGAAGTAGTGGAAAAGGACGGAGTGCTCTATGCTCCGGGTATTGTTGACGATACGAGAGGTCTTGCGATTCTTCTTTCCGCGCTGCGCGGCCTGAAAGAGAGCGGACTGCAGCCCGCGGGTGACATTTATTTCGTCGGAACTGCGAGAGAAGAGGGTATGGGTATCCTCGGCGGAATGAGGGATTTTCTCGATTCTCATCCCGAGATCGACGCGACCGTGAGCGTTGACGGAGCCTGGACCGAGGGTATCACCTATGAGGCGACAGGTATCCAGACCTTCGGAGTGACCTTCTACGGCATCGGCGGCCATGCCTACGGCGCTTTCGGAGAAATGGCGAATCCTCTGCACGCGGCGGCAAGGGCTGTGGCGAAGATCGCTGATTTCCAGGTCCCTTCAGACCCGAAGACGACCTTCTGCGTATCGAATTTCCATGCCGGAAATGACGCCGGAATCCATGCGATCGTACCTCAGGCTACGATCAAATTCAATTTCCGCTCGAACTCAGAGGAAGAACTGATGAAGCTGAAGAAGAATATCTTCGACGCCATTCAGGAAGCCTGCGACGAGGAGACTGCACGCTGGGGCAAGGACACGATCACTTGGGATTATGTCCATTATGCCGATGTTCACGCCGGAAATCAGGACATCCATACTCCCATCGTCGAGGCAGCCTATCTCGCGGCGAGAATGGTCAGTGAGGATCCCGAAAAGGTCTATTTCGTACAGGGCGGTTCCGTAAACGGCAACCGTTCGGTCGAGCGCGGCATCCCCTGCGTCACGATCGGCGGCGGATATGTGGACAGCAAGTGCCATTCGCTGGATGAGTGCTATCCTATGGAAGGCTCCTACAGATGCCCTCAGGAGGTACTGCTCCTCGCGCTGCTTGCGGCAGGTATCGACGGAAAGCTGAATTCGATAGTAAAGTAAGGCAATCGATGATCGCTCAGAAAATATATGAAAGCTTCTGACAGGCAGGAACGGATCTGCGGTCTTGCCTGTCAGGAGTCAGAAGAGTGCATATTCGCTGGTTTTTTCGGCTGATATGCACCCTTTCATTATGATCCGCCAGCGGCGCAAATCTAATATGACATGGAAAATTATACACAAATAAAATAATAGATATTCATTAAAATAGATCTGACTTACAAACATATCGTTTTTTGCTATTTCTAAAAAGCGAAAGGAAATCCAAGTGATGAACGATAAGCCGGAATTCAAAAGCGGAAATCCAATTGGCTAATTACTGCATGAGATCGGTTTTTATCAAACAGAGAGTGCCTGTTTCCGAAAAACATCAATAAGGAGGAAATAATGAGTAAATTAAAAAGCAAAAAGACAATATTCGTTGCGGTTACAGTGTTGGCCGTTCTTATTTCAACTTTTGTTTTAGGCAGCAATAAAAGCACTCCGGATGAAAAAGACATTGAAAAGGCTACGAAAGCAGCGATGCAGGTAATACCGTTTTTCAGCGAAGAATACGCGAAGCGGAGCGATGATATAAAATTCGCCGTCAGTCAGGAAGAGGCTGTGGAAATCGCGAGAGGCGCGATGATATCGACATTAAAGGATCGCGGTATAGATCCGGCTGAATTGGGCATTGAAAAACTGGTTCCGTCTGCAACCGAAAAACGAGTACATTACAAAACGCAAAAAACATGTTGGAGAATCGAGTTTACTTTTGAAGACAAATACTACGGCGCCAATATGTTTGATATTTTCGTTGACACTCAAAACGGCGATGTCGTTGAAAATGCAAACAGCTTTACCTGATAACCGTCATTTTCTTTGCTGCAGACCTGCAATAATTGTATTGACACGCCCCCGGATAAGTGATACTATTTACGACGCCCTGCAAAACGGGATGTCAAAAATGGAGAGGTAGCGAAGAGGTCATAACGCGGCGGTCTTGAAAACCGTTTGTCCGAAAGGGCGCATGGGTTCGAATCCCATCCTCTCCGTTTACAGATAAGATTTAATTCGGAGAAGTACCCAAGCTGGCCGAAGGGGCTCCCCTGGAAAGGGAGTAGGTCGTTAATAGCGGCGCAAGGGTTCAAATCCCTTCTTCTCCGCTCAAAAAAGAAATGCGCATCAGGTATTGGTGCGTATTTCTTTTTAAATACGAGGGATTCGGACCCGGGAGAGGGATGTATCCCTTTTTCTATGCTGCATAGCCCAAAACCCATATGTTGACTATTTTCCTGTTTGACTGTACAATGTACAGAAAATATGTTTGTCTGTAATTGCACGTATAACGGACGGCAAAGGAGAAGCTGAACATGGCTTTTGACAGCAAAAAGAACGATTTTAAGCCTTTCGGGAAAAAGGTCTGGCTTGCGACGCCGACCATGCACGGCCCGGAGCTTACCTATATGAAGGAAGCCTTTGACACGAACTGGATGTCCACCGTCGGCGCGAATATCAACGAATGTGAAAGGCTCGTCGCCGAAAAGATCGGCTGTAAATTCGCGCTCGCGCTCGCAAGCGGTACTTCGGCGCTCCATCTGGCCGTAAAGCTCGCGGGTGTTCAGCCCGGGGACTATGTTATAGCCTCAGACATGACCTTTGACGCGACTGTCAATCCCATAGCCTATGAGGGCGGGATAGCGGTCTTCGTCGATACCGAATATGATACCTGGAATATGGATCCCGTCGCTCTCGAGAGAGCGTTTGAGCTTTATCCCGATGTGAAAGTCGTGGTGGCGGCCAATCTTTACGGCACGCCTGCGAAGATGGATGAGATCGTGGAGATCGCCCATTCGCACGGCGCCATCGTGATCGAGGATGCAGCCGAGTCATTCGGAGCCACGTACAAGGGCAGACAGACCGGCCTGCTCGGCGATATCGGCGTCATCAGCGGAAACGGCAACAAGATTATCACGGGCAGCAGCGGCGGTTTTCTCCTTACAAATGATGCGGATGATCTCGCAAAGGCGCGTAAGTGGAGCACCCAGTCGAGAGACCGCGCCCCCTGGTATCAGCATGAGGAGCTCGGCTACAATTACCGCATGAGCAATGTCATAGCCGGGGTTTTCCGAGGCCAGCTCCCTTATCTGGATGAGCATATCGCTCAGAAAAAGGCGATATACGAGCGTTATAAGAAGGGCTTTGAAGGTCTGCCCGTGCAGATGAATCCCTTTGATAAGGATATCTGCGAGCCGAATTACTGGCTTTCCTGCATGATCATAGATAAGGATGCCATGTGTCCTCAGGCGAGAGACGATTACAAGGCGGTCTTCAGACCGGAGCCCGGGAACTCCTGCCCGACAGAGATACTCGAGGCGCTTGCATCTTTCAACGCCGAGGGACGTCCCATCTGGAAGCCGATGCACATGCAGCCCATTTACAGGAATCATCCCTTCGTGAATCGCTTCGGTGATGTTAGAGGCGCAAGCGACGCTCTGCGTGCTGATTGCATGACGGCGGCTGACGGCCTGCCCGTGGATATAGGAGCGGATATTTTTGAAAGAGGTCTCTGCCTGCCCAGTGACAACAAGATGACTGAGGAAGAGCAGGATATAGTGATAGCGATAATAAGAGCCTGCTTTGAGTGAGACGACATGAAAAAAGAAAGAAAAGACGGTTTTTATTGCAGATTCGTAAAGAGAGTGCTCGATATTCTTATCGCAGTGCTTTTCATGCTGCTGTTCTGGTGGGTCTGTGTGATCGTTGCGATCCTGGTAAGGGTAAAGCTCGGTTCGCCGGTGCTTTATGTATCGCGCAGACCGGGTAAGGACGCAAAGCTGTTCAGCATTTACAAGTTCCGCTCGATGACGAACGAGACCGATGAAAACGGAGTGCTTTTGCCGGGCAAATTACGTACTCCGAGATTCGGCACCATACTGAGATCCACCTCGCTGGATGAGCTGCCTGAGCTTTTCATTAATGTATTAAAGGGCGATATGTCGCTTGTAGGTCCCCGCCCGCTCAGTGAAAAGAATCTTCCTTATTATACGGAGGAGGAGATGCACAGGCACGATGTACTTCCGGGTATAACGGGACTCGCGCAGGTGAACGGCCGCAATAATCTGAACTGGGATGAGAGGTTCGCTCTCGATCTTCAATATGTAAAAGAGGTATCCTTCATCCTGGACATGAAGATCGTTTTCAAGACCGTGGCAAAGGTATTTACCCACGCGGATATCGCCGATACGGCTCAGGGACACGAGCTGAGTTTTGACGAGTACCGTACGGCTCAGCGTGCTAATGAGAAGACAGGAGATAAGTGACGATACGGGATGCGCGAGACAGGAAGTGAATTCTGGAATAATGAAGGACTGATCCGCTCGCCTGACGGCAGAGCGGTATATCTTATGTCCGGAATGACTGCCCTCGATCATATCATTTCGGATATCCTCGCGGAGCGCCCCTTAAAAAAGGTTCTGCTGCCCTCGTATTGCTGCGAATCGATGATAGTGCCTTTTCTGAGGCGAGGCGTGGAGGTCGGCTTCTTTCCTTTTGAGGGCACGTTCTCCTATCCGGAGGAAAACGACGCCGACGCGGTGCTGCTTCTTGAGTATTTCGGATACAGGATGCCTGATGCCGGAAGACTGGCGGAGCTTATCCGCACATCGGGCAAGGTCCTGATCTTCGACGGGACCCACAGCATTGACGGAGCACCGGAGATAGAAAAGTACGCCGATTATTCATTTATCAGTTACAGAAAATGGGCATTCTGTAACTGCGCGAAGCTGGTAAAGCATAACGGTGATTTTAATATCGCCGCCCCGACGCAGCCTGACAGGAAGTACATCGGATTCCGGATTAAAGCCGCGGGACTCAAAAGCGCTTATATGGCGGGGGCTCCGGTCGAAAAGAAAAGCTTCCTGAACCTGTACGCGCAGGCGGAGGACGAGCTGTTTGAGAATTACAGAGGCTTCGCCGCGATCCCGGAGGAGGTAGCTCCTGAAAATGTAAGGGACAGGCGCAGGGAAAATGCGAGACTGCTTATTGACGGGCTGAAGGAGATAAGCGGCATCGAACTTTTCAGACCTGACCTGGGGCCGGAGGACATACCTCTGTTCGTGCCTGTGCTGTTGGAAAAGGAGAGACGCGACACGCTGAGGAGGTATCTGATCTCCGAGGCGGTATACTGCCCGGTACACTGGCCTTATTCCGATGTCCACGGTATGAAGAGCCGTCTGTATGACAGGGAACTCAGTCTGATCTGCGATCAGAGATACGATACGGATGATATCGGGCGTGAGCTCGAGCTGATAAAAGATTTTTTCAGACAGAAGGGATAAAAAATGTCTCTTAAGGTATATACACTTGCCGAAAGCGCCGAATGGGACCGCGCGGTAAGAGCTTTTGATGAATATGATGTTTACTGGCTCAGCGGGTATGTAAGGGCCTTTATGATACACGGAGACGGCGAGCCACTGCTTTTCCTGTATGAGGGAGAAGATCTGCGCGGCATCAATGTGGTGATGAAGCGCGATATCGGAAAGGATCCTCTGTTTGCAGGAAAGGTCCCCGGGGAGACCTGGTTCGACCTGATAACACCCTACGGATACGGGGGCTGGCTGATCGAGGGAAAAGGAGACAGGGCGGCGCTTTTTGCGGCGTATGAGAGCTGGTGCATAAGACACGGTATCGTATCGGAATTCGTGCGTTTCCATCCCGTCCTCGACAACCGTGCATCGGCCGAAGGAGCCTATGAAACGGTCGCCCTCGGCGGTACTATTGCGATGGACCTTGGCTCGCCGGAGGAGATCTGGGAGAATATCACGAGCAAAAACCGCAATATGATCCGTAAAGCGCAGAAAAACGGCGTCAGGGTATATAACGGCAGGTATCCTGAGATCTTTGAAAAATTCAGAGAGATCTATAATGCCACAATGGATAAGGACGAGGCGGATAAATATTATTACTTCGGCGGGGAGTTCTATGAGAGCGTAATGCAGGACCTTGCCGGAGAGGCGCAGATCTTCTATGCCGTATACGAGGAAAAGGTCATAGCCGCGTCGATCATACTCGCCGCGGGAGGACGGTTGAATTATCATCTGTCCGGTTCCGTGAGGCAGTATCAGAGCCTCGCACCTACGAACCTGATACTATATCAGGCCGCGCTATGGGGCTGTGCCAACGGCTGCAGGACCTTCCATCTTGGGGGCGGCGTAGGGAGCAGAGAGGACAGTCTCTATGCTTTCAAGGCGGCGTTTTACAGGAAGGAGCCGCGCAGATTCTGCATAGGAAAAAAGATATTTGATCCTGAAAAGTATAACGAACTGGTCAGTATGAGAGAGAGTATTCAGAGACCGGGATTTTTCCCTGAATACAGAGCTTAATGGGGGTTGATATGATGGTTGATTTAAAAGGAAAGAAGCTTTTGTTTACTGACGGCTCCGCTCTTGCGGGGAGCGCCATCCTTCGTGCGAAGGAACTCGGTATTTATACAATCGTTGCCAATTATTACGACACGGACAAGGCTCCCGCAAAGCTCGTCGCCGATGAGGCGATAAAGATTGATTTTTCCGATATCGATGCGATGGCAGAAATGATAAAGGAAAAGGGCATAGACGGTTATTTCATCGGCTGGACGGACTCGCACCTTCCCTTCTATGTGGATATTTGCGAAAAGGCCGGCCTTCCGTGCTGCGGCACGAAGGAGCAGTTTGAGATCCTGTCGAATGACAAGAGGCTCTTCAAGAAATACTGCGAGAAATACGGCGTCCCGGTGCCTCAGAATTATAAATTGTCGATGGATTTCCTTCCGGAGGATCTCGCTGCGATAAAGTATCCCGTAATAGTAAAGCCTGCTGACGAGAGCGGAAGCCGCGGTATCAGAAAATGCAATAATGAAGCGGAGCTTATCGAGAATTACACCTGGCTGTACAACAGGTCGGTAAGCAAAAAGATCTTCGTCGAGCAGTATATCGACAGTGACAAGGAGATCTTCATCCATTATACGATGCAGGACGGAAATTACAGTCTTTCATCGGCCTTTATGAAGCATCGCGCGCAGAACGAAAACGGCATCGCCGCATCCGCGATACTGCATGTTTTCCCCATCAGTTGCCTCGATGTATACCGTAAAAACGTCGAGCCTGCCGTACTGGATATGATGAAGGGCCTCGGCCTGAAATATGGCGCGATCAATTTCCAGGGATCTCTCGTAGGCGATAAATTCTACTTCTACGAATCCGGAATGCGGATGGGCGGTGAGCAGCATTATGTTTTCGGACGTGAGCTGAACGGTGTCAGCACTCTCGACCTCATGATCGAATATGCAGTGACCGGAAAGATGATCGGTGCCGATGTGACAAAGCTGGATGATCCCGATTATTCGAAGCCCTGCGTGAATTATTACGTTTCTCTCCGCCCCGGAATGATAACCGGTATATCCGGTATCGAGGAAGTGAAGGGCATGAAGCAGGTCCTGCAATGCGCGACCTTCAAGACCGTCGGCACTGTTATCGAGCCGTCAAATTCACTTGACAGAGTAATATACAGGCTCCATGTGATGGATGACGACAAGGAAAAGCTGGCGAAGACTCTCGAGAAGATCAGCTCGGTTTTGAGAATAACCGATGAGAACGGCATCGAGATGCAGACCGAACATCTGACCTATGACAGGGCCCTGTGGATGCTCACCAATTCCTGATACGCAATAAGGAAAGGCTTTCGATGAAGAAAGATAACACTGAAAAGATCGAGCGCGGAAATACCGGGCTGGCCGTAAAGGCCGGCTTCTGGTATGTGCTGAGCACCTTTCTGTCAAAGGCGATCTCATTTATCACCACGCCCATTTTTTCGAGACTGATGAACAAGGAAGCCTACGGCGAGTTTACGAATTATGCCAGCTGGGAGGCTACCCTGATAATCATAGTCGGCGCGGAGCTGTACAATACCGTCGCGCGTGCTTACTATGATTTCAAAGAAGATTTTGACTGTTACGTTTCCAGCATAGGCGCGCTGGGCTGTGTGATCACAGCCGTGCTGTATGCGGTCTTCCTTTTCTTCAAGCCCTATGTGCTGAAGGTCGTCGCGATACCGGAGGAATTCATACATATCCTGTTTTTCGGTCTGCTCTGCCAGTCGTTAAAGCAGGTGTTCATGGCGAGGGAGCGTACCCTGTACAGGTATAAGAGGGTCGCGGTCATTTCGATAATAGGACTGGCTGTCCCTACGCTGCTTGCCGTGATACTGGTATCCCTCGCGGGAAAAGAGTCGAGTCTGTCTGCCAGGATATACGGATATTATGTACCGTCATCACTCGTGGGTCTCGCCTGCGGCGTCTGGCTTTTTGCGAGGGGCAGAGGGATAAAGCTTTCATACTGGAAATACGGTCTCGCTCTCGGCCTGCCGCTGCTTGTCCACTACCTGATGGCGTATTTCCTCACGTCATCCAATAATATCGTTACCAAGATCGTCCTGGGCGCCGAATCGACGGCGGATCTCAGTATTGCGAGCAGTACGATCCATATACTTACCGCGCTCTTCCATGCGGTATCGGGAGCCGTTACGACCTGGTTCATGGATAATCTGAATCAGAACAGACACGCGAGACTGAAAAAAGAAGCTCTGGTCTACATCGGCTTCATCGCGGCTGTCTCGATCATGGTAATACT
>JAZRWL010000019.1:0-2888 GCA_045599685.1 Lachnospiraceae bacterium | reverse complement strand
CGTTCCAGTCACCCCTGCGGTTTATCAGGACCCATTTTTCCTTCGCCATACTATTTCCTTAATACCCGTAATAGTGCCACCTGCGCTTCAGGGCAGGCTGCTTCCGATATCTACAGCAGTTCTCTGAAATACAGTCCCGCTGTCCTTCTGAAATCAGGTTCGGCACCGTCCCTGTATTTGCGCGTGATCTCCGCGCATTCCCCGCGGCTTTCCACCGTAAAATAAAGTGTTTCGAAATCGAGCTCCGGCACTCTTTTATCACCCAGATAGAGCGGGACACAGTTCAACAGCTCGGAATACCTCTTATTCCTGCAGATGATAATGAAGCTCTCGCCCTTTCTATCCTTCAGTGTATTAATGCCCGTACAGCCGGCACAGCCATTTTTCCCCTGCGCGGGGCAGGAGCGGAATTTCATTAACGGCAGGCGTCCGTATACCACCGCACCCTTTCCTTCGCCGTTTATCTGCCTCATATGAGCAAAATCCATCTCAAAGGACAGAGTCACATCCTTCAGACCCATGCTCCTGTATTCGTCAAAGGCGACCGAATTCAGCACATTCAGGCAAAAGCCTCCGTGGATCGTAAAGCCGTATTCCCGCGCAAGCTCTATAGCTCCAGCATTTTCCGCCAGCACGTCCGTGATTCCGGCGTTCCGCACGAGCTCCAGCTCATTTCGGACAAGCCTCATATCGGAGGGCCATATCACTGCGGGGAGCTCCGCGATCACGAGCCCGGATCCTGCGCTGCGCAGCCTTTCCGTTCTTTCGCGCAAAAGTGCCGCCGCTTCACCGTCGCTTTTTTTCCGCCCTTCGCCTCCCGTTATCAGTTCCTCAAGGGGCAGCTGTATATCTCCGTCAAAGCCATCGAATATCTGGCTCAGCTTTTCGAATCTTCCTCTGAGCATTACCTACCCCCGATGCGTGAAAGGCGCAGTCCTTCTATCGCTTCACGGCGCAGCTCATTGAGCTGACCCAGCGTAAGCATCAGACGTTCTTCATTTATTACCTGACAGGTATTCAGATAATACGGCGTGCCGCCGGTCTTTCCGAGGGTTCTTTTCGCCGTTTCATCATCCGTCGGTCTGTTCAATGCCTCCTGCGGCTCACTGCCAGCGGCCTCGAACGAGTGTGTTCCGTCGTTTATCACGAGTCTCGCCGCCTCTCCGCGCCTTAATATCAGCTCCATGTCAACGGCGATCTTCTGTCTTTCCTTTTCATATAATCTGCGGAGACCGGCGAAAACGCTTTCGGCAGCTACCACATCTTCCTTCGTCCGGTATCCGAACATATCCCGCGTTCTTTTTCCGGTCAGATATCCGTCGGTAAAGCCGCTGCGTGAAAATACCGCCCTGAGCGTTTCAAGCTCCGGATTTTTGCCTTCGATAGCCTCTCTGCATGCCGTGACAGCCGCCGCTACATATTCCGCACGCTTCATCCGGCCTTCGATCTTCAGGCTACAGACCCCCGCATCGGAAAGCTCCGCCATATGCTCCACATATGAAAGATCCTTCAGGGAAAGCGCATGACCGTGACCGTTCACCATACAATCCAGTCTGCATGGCTGAGCGCAGAGCCCCCTGTTTCCGCTCCTGCCACCTATCATCGCAGAGAGGTAGCAGTTCCCCGAAACGCTCATGCAGTGCGCACCGTGGACAAAGACCTCGAGCTCCGCTCCGGTCTCATCATATACTTCTTTTATCTCCTTCAGGGAAAGCTCACGCGCGAGCACCGAGCGAGAATAACCTCTCTCCTGCATCAGCCGCACACCTGCCGAGTTATGTATCGCCATCTGGGTAGAAGCAAAGAGCGGCATCCCGGGCCAACGCTCACGGCAGTACTTCGCGACCGCGAGATCCTGCACTATCAGTGCGTCCGCTCCGGCTCCGCAGGCCGTATCGACTGTGGCCTTCATCTCATCCATTTCGGAATCGAAAACGAGAGTATTGACGGTGATATAGCACTTGACCTCCCGCTCATGACAGTAATCGAGCCTCTCCGAGAGGGTTTCATCGGTGAAATTATCCGCATTTCTGCGTGCGTTGAAGCCCTGAAGGCCGAAATAAACAGCATCCGCGCCGCATCTTACGGCAGCATACAGCTGTTCCTCACCGCCTACCGGAGCTAATATTTCGAGTTTGCTGCTCATATATACCCCATTGATAACGAACACTGCCCGGATCATGACAGAGTCAATACATCCGGATATCTTATCCAGTGCCTAACATACTCCCCGTAATGTATGTTTGTCAATGCGTTCGTTCCCGACCGGCGCAAGAGCTGCTCGCACCGGGGAGTTCAGGATCCGTTTGATCTACACCGTCTATGCTGCATTCGCGTCCTCTTCTACATGAGACCTTCGGATCCAATTGACCTTCACGCCCGGTACAGCTGCCATTTCCATCCCCGGCCTGAGGCGTACAAATCCATTACAGCAGCTCCAAACGATCGCAGGTGCTCTCTGAAAACGCGTATTCACAGATCAGGCTTCGGATATGATATCGTCCTGTCGGGGAATATCCTCCACAAAAAGAAATACCGAGAAACGCCTGGGCAGATCTCGGTATATCTTATATTCGTTTTATCCGGCTCACACGAGCTCGAGGATAACTTCCATAGCGCCATCACCGCGGCGGGGACCGATCTTGATGATGCGGGTATATCCGCCCTGACGGTTGACATACTTGGGAGCGATTTCATCGAAAAGCTTCGCGGGCATATCGACGGCCTTCGTAGCCTTCTTCTTGCCGGCGTTGTCTTCCGGAACCTTCGTGACGGTGTAGAAGACCTTCATCATCTGTCTGCGGGCATGCAGGCGGCTGGGCTGATCCTTCTTAACGGTCTTTTCGACTTCGTCGAACTTCGTGACCTTCTTGCCGTCGACTACGAGG
>JAZRWL010000018.1:0-5629 GCA_045599685.1 Lachnospiraceae bacterium | reverse complement strand
CGCCGGTCTTCGGCTCGACCTTTTCGAGCATTTCTCCCCAGGTCGTGCCGTATATAGTGGGCGTACTCAGGAAAAGCCGGCTCTCGAGCTGCTTCATGACCTGCATCACACCGCCCGCGTAATGAAAGTCTACGACGGTATGCGGTCCGCTCGGGATCACGGCGCTGATGCACTTTATCTCATCGGCATATTTTTCAAAATCTTCATATGTGAGCCTTATCCCGAGCTCGTAGGCATAGGAAAGAAGGTGCAGCACGGCATTCGTCGAACCCGCGACTGCCATATCAAACATTATGGCGTTTAACAGCACCTCCTTCGTGATGAGCTTTGAGGGGCGCAGGTCGTTTTTTACCATTTCTACGATATATTTTCCGGCGCTTCTCGCGAGGCGAAGACGGGCATTGTCGGCGGCGGGAGTGGTGGCGGTGCCGGGAAGCACGAGATTCAGTACTTCGCCCAGCATCTGCATCGTATTTGCGGTACCCATCGAGGGACAGGCGCCGAAGGAGGGACAGACACTTTCCTCGAGCTCGAGGAGCTCTCTGCCGCCGATGCCGGAAAACCGCGCCGCGTCGAGATCAGCCTCGACTACAGTCTTCCCGCAGTACTGACCTGCCGTCATCGAGCCGCCTGTGACGACGAGGGCGGGAAGATCGAGCCGCATCGCGGCGAGATAGCAGCCCGCGATGATGAGATCGCAGGACGCGATCATCGCGAGGCCGTCGAAATGGTGCACTCTCGAGACGAATTCGACCGACATTGCCACTATATCACGGCCTACCTGTTCGTATTTCATTTCATCGCTGCCGTTCGCGACATTGCCGCAGGTGGCGGGAATGCCGAATTCTACCGGCACGCCTCCCGCTGCCCAGATGCCCTCCTTTACGGCATCGCAGACCATGCGCAGATGCGCGGTGCCGGGAGAACCCTCCATAAAGGAATTTGGTACGCCGATATGAGGTTTGCTGCGGATATCCTCGTCGGAAAAACCTGCAGCCTTCATCATTACCCGCCGATGCGCGGCGTCATTTCCGTTCCAGTATTCTTTTGGCATAAATGCTCCTTTTTGCTGCTTTTGCAGTCAGGCGAAGTGTTGCGGTAAAGTCTGATCAGACCGCCGTGAATATATTATTACTGATATTTAATATACACAAAGCAGGGGCTTTTGCAACAGGATTAACGGGGGACCGGGCCTGACGTTGAGGACGGAGATCATAGGAATTACGTTATTTTCCGGCCGTTTTCCGTTGAGAAATCAGGAAAACAGCGGTATAATTAAAATCTGCCAGTCTGTACTGCTTACTTTGATATCAACGGGAGATAATATATGAACGACATTTTGCAGGGACTCAATCCCGCACAGCAGAAAGCGGTCCTCGCCACAGAGGGCCCTGTTCTCGTGCTTGCGGGCGCGGGCTCCGGGAAAACGAAGGCTCTGACCAGCCGGATCGCATATCTGATTTCCGAAAAGCATGTGGATCCGTGGCACATCCTCGCCATAACTTTTACGAACAAGGCTGCGGCGGAGATGCGCGAGCGTGTGAACCGTCTCGCCGCGGATGACGCCGGGGCTGTCTGGGTGGCCACCTTCCATTCGACCTGCGTTCGCATCCTCCGCAGGAACGCGGAACTCCTCGGATATACGAACAGCTTTTCCGTATATGATTCCGACGATCAGCGCACGCTGATGAAGCGCGTGATAAAAAAGCTGGATATGGATACCCGTATGTATCCCGAAAGGATGCTTTTGTCCGCGATCTCCTCAGCGAAGAACCATATGCTCTCGGTGGATCAGATGGCGAGGGAGGCGAGCGGGAATTTCCGGCAGATGCGTATAGCGGATGCCTATCTCGAATATCAGAAGCAGCTTCTCGCGAATGATGCGATGGATTTTGACGATCTGCTGGTGAAGACTGTGGAGCTTTTCCGTGATTTTCCGGAGGTGCTGGAAAATTACAGGAACCGTTTCAGATATATACTGGTAGACGAGTATCAGGATACGAACAAGGTACAGTTTGAGTTCATCCGCCTGCTTGCCGGTGAAAAAATGAATCTCTGCGTAGTGGGAGACGACGACCAGTCGATCTATAAGTTCCGCGGCGCAGATATCACGAATATCCTCGATTTCGAGAAAGCCTTCCCGGGTGCGACGGTCGTAAAGCTCGAACAGAATTATCGTTCGACCTCGAATATCCTCGATGTGGCAAACGCCGTGATAGCGCACAATAAGGGCCGCAAGGCGAAGACGCTCTGGACCGATAAAAAGGGCGGAGAGCCGGTGGATCTGAAAGAGTACGAATCCTCATATGACGAGGCCGAAAGGGTGATTCTCGACATACAGAAAAACAGCGCCGTCTATCCTTATAAGGATACCGCCGTGCTCTACCGTACGAATGCTCAGTCACGTATGCTCGAGGAATACTGTGTGCGCTTCAATGTTCCCTACAGACTGGTAGGCGGCGTGAATTTTTATCAGCGCAAGGAGATAAAAGATATTGTAGCTTATGTCAAGACAGTCGCAAACGGCCTTGACGATCTGTCGGTCCAGCGTATCATCAATGCTCCGAAGCGCGGGATAGGGCAGACTACGGTGACGAAGATAAGCGAATTTTCTGCTCGTCTGGGTATCGGTTTTTATGAGGCGCTCGAAAGGGCGGCTGAAATAGATGAGATAAGCTCAGGCACAAGGTCGAAGATCGATGAATTCACCGGTCTGATACGCGGTATCAGAGCCGGCATGGAGGGAAAGACCGTACGCGAGCTGATCACCGCCATATATGAAAACAGCGGTTATCTGGCCGAGCTCGCTGCGGAAAGGACCGTCGAGGCTGAGAGCCGTATGGAAAATATCAATGAGCTTATGAACAAGGCTGACGAATATTCGGAGATACCCGGGATAAAGGAAGCGCTCGATTCGTTTCTGGCGGATGTATCCCTCATCGCGGATGTGGATTCGCTGGATGATGACGAGAACCGTGTCGTGCTGATGACGCTCCACGGCGCGAAGGGACTGGAATTCCGCCGCGTATATATGTGCGGCATGGAAGAGGGGCTTTTCCCCGGCAATCAGTCGATTAGCTCGGGAGACGACTCCGATATGGAGGAGGAAAGGCGGCTCTGCTATGTCGGCATCACACGTGCGAAGGAAAAGCTTACGCTCACCTGCGCCCAGAAGCGCATCATAAACGGCGAGACGAGGTATTCCTCCAGATCGAGATTCATAGACGAGATCCCCGCAAAGCTCCTGCAGCTGCCGGAGAAGAAGGAACGCTCGAAAAAATTCAACACCTATGTGCCCGCGAGGCCACATCAGTCGGAATACACTACCGATATCAGGCAGAAGGTCACCGCTTATCTGCCCGAGACGAAACCCGGGAAGCAGGCTGATGTGGACTATACTGTTGGCGACAGAGTGCGCCATGTGAAATTCGGCGAGGGCATTGTCAAGGATATGGTAGAGGGAAAGCGTGATTATGAGGTCACCGTGGAATTTGACAGAGTGGGCGTGAAAAAGCTCTTCGCCGCCTTTGCGGGACTGAAAAAGGTATAAAACAGGCTTACATAGAATGAAGTCGGGGGAATGGTCTTCCCCCGACTTCATTTTTCCATAAATTCTTATATCACAGTGCCAGAGAACCCATCGGATCCCAGGGATCGAGCATAATGGGCTCACTGTCAAAGGCAGCGGCCTGCTCGGGAGTGAAATACTTGCGCTCAAGCAGTATCTGGAAGGCGAATTCTCCGAACCATTCGTCATCCATCACGAAATATCCCTTCTTGCCGCGCTCGTCGCCCCAGCTGTTCTCGACCTTCCAGCGGATGGGCTTGCCGTTCGCATCCAGATCGACACCGGTGATGACCATCGCGTGGGTCATGAGACTGTCGCCGAAGTCGAGGCGCTCTTCCTTCGTCATTCCGAATTTCGTATCGAAAAGCCCGGCGACATCAAGAGCTGACATGGTAAGGAAGCCCTCCGTGCCCTCTGAGAACTGTCCCACATCGCTGCCGAACCAGACGATCTTGTCATCCTTCAGCATACGGATCGTGATATCGCGCAGGTCATCCATGGGAAGATTGACATATTTTACGGGATAGGCTCCGTCCTTTACACAGCCGAGGTACTGTACGGTATAGGATCTGCCGTAGGGCTTGTCCTTCGTGGGAGCGTTGATCGCGGTCACATATTCGTTCAGATCCCAGCCGATGTACTGCCTGAAGAATTCTTGGGGAGTGATGTTTTCGATGCGGATGAAATTGTTGTCCTTGTCTCTGGTCTCCCAGGTAAAGGTCTTCGGGGGCTCACCGAAGGAGATGGCGAGCATACGGTATACCGTATCCATCATTTCTTCCTTTGCGGCGCGCATCTCTTCGATGGTCTTTCCTTCGGCCTTCATCTTGCGGAAGATGCTCGCAAATTCACGCAGCTTCTTCGTGAGGTAATTGTTTATCGCTCTGGTGGCGGAGGAATTGTTGGTCTCAGGCATCACGTCCTGCGGGACCACGCCGTATTTCTCGATGAGGCTGCGGAACATGTCCCACTGGCCGCCGTCACCTACGGGAGCCTGGAGCAGGAAGGAGATGACTCTGCCGTTCACGGGCTCGTCAATGGCTTCGAGCATGTTTTCGAGGAAATAGTTCGCCTTTTCGAGCTTGTCATAGAACTGAGGATAGGACTGGCTGAGCTCCATGTTTTCGATATTGAGCTTTCTCATGAGTTCGAGGCGCATTACATTGAGCGCCGCGAACATCCAGCAGCGGCCGGAGGCCTTCTGAGCGGTTGCGTCTCCGGACTTGATGTCGATGGAGAAGGCGAAGGGGGCAGTCTGTCTGCGGTATGTGTTCTTCGCGCAGGCTGCGATGCCGTTTTCGGTGACTGCGTTCATTACGGCGCGATACGCGGGCTTCGCGTTGAATTCGGCGCTGAACTTCTCGATCTTTTCGATGCTTATGTGTTTTTCCATAAAAACCTCCTTTTGCTCAAATGGTTTTCAATTCATAGATATCAGTGCGGCGTGCGGAAAGGAAGGGCAGCTGCTGCCTCGTGCTTTCGACGAGTGCCGTATCGATCGTTGTGGTAAGCAGTCCTTCTTTTTCGTCGAGACGCCCGAGGACGCGCCCCCAGGGATCGACCGAGATGGAATTGGCGTAGGAAACATAGGAGCCGTTCACATCGCGGGCGGGGGAAGCACCGAAGTAATAGGCCTGATTGTCGGCTGCGCGGGATCTGAAATTCAGTTCCCAGTGCATCGGCCCGGTGGTCATATTGAAAGCGGCGGGTACGAAGACACCGATCGCGCCCCTGAGGCTCAGTAATCTCGCGAGCTCCGGAAAGCGGATGTCAAAGCATATCATCAGCCCGAAGCGCCCGAAACGCGTATCGAACAGGGTCACATCGTTCCCCGCAGTGAGGGTGTCGCTTTCCTTGAAATACTGGCCGCCTTTCACGTCGATGTCGAAGAGATGCATCTTTCTGTGACGCGCTATCTGCTTTCCGTTCTCGTCGAAGACGAAGGAGGTGTTGTAAATCTTTCCGTTTTCCGATTCCGGCATGGAGCCTCCGACGAGGACGATTTTGTATTCTTTTGCCATTTCCGAAAGCGCGGACCAGATCGTGCCGCCGGCAGGCTCT
>JAZRWL010000017.1:0-4906 GCA_045599685.1 Lachnospiraceae bacterium | reverse complement strand
GACATGCAGACCGCTTCCCGAAGGATATGGGAACATGTCGAGGCAATAGTACTTCGGACGCTTGCCGTCATTGACATTCACGGGCTTCTTCGCCCAGTTTTCACGCCATTTCTGCTCTATCTCTTTATGATTATAAGGTAGTGCCATTTTTCTTCCTCCCTTTTTCTCTCTGGTTCATTCGATTCCCATACGCGTACAGAAGACATCTCCGACTTCTTTCGCGCTCTCTCCTCTGGCGTCCAGAAGCCAGGTCATCGCCGCATTGTACATTGCGCCGCTGAAGATATAGAGATCAAAGCGCTCAGGCGAGCTCGCCGGCATCGTCCCCGCGATCTCCTCGAAGTAGATATTCATCTCCTCCAGAATGAGGTTCCCGTAGCCCTTGGCATATATCTCCAGCAGATAATCCTTGTATCTGTCAAAATATACGAAGCATCTGCGTACGTTTTTACGGGAATAGACCTCTGAGATATCGTAATCCGCGGTAGAGACGAAATCCTGTATGCCGTCTCTGATCGTCATAGCCATCACCTCCTCCTTTGACCGGTAGTTCCGGTAAAAAGAGGTCCTGGCGACACCCGCCTCCGACACGATCTCGGTGACTGTTATGTCATTGAGCTTTTTCCTCGCGAAAAGCCTGAAAAACGCTTTCGTTATAGCTGTTCTGACGCGCTTGTTTTCATCGCTTTTTTTATTATCCACTACTGCTCCCAATGGTACAAATATCTACTATCTGTAGCCCATCAAAAGTTGAACTGCACAATGATTAGTTATATTATTACTTTTAGAGTGACTTCGCAAGTCGTTTTCTGTACTTTTTACCTTGTGAGGCGTAATTATGAGTGATTTTGTGATAACCTGCGGTTCCACAGCTGACCTTTCTCCCGAGCGTATGGAAGCGCTCGGTGTATCCTATATCTCCTATACCTTCGAGCTGGGAGGAATGACATACTCCGATACCATGGGAGGCTCGATCAGCCCTTCCGAATTCTACGCCCGCATGGCTGCGGGCGAGCTTACTCATACCTCACAGGTCACTATCGGAGAATATCTCGATTTTTTCCGTCCCATCCTCGATTCGGGTAAGGATATCCTTCATCTCACCTTTTCGGGCGGCCTGTCGGGCACGACGAATTCGGCGAATATCGCCGCTGCCGAGCTCTCAGCTGAATACCCGGAGCGCAGGCTTTATATCGTAGATTCGCTTGCGGCCTCAAGCGGATACGGACTGCTGATCGACAGGCTCTGCGAGCTGCGTGACCTTGGATACGACATCGAAAAGCTGCGCGACTGGGCTCTCGAAAACCGTCTCCGCGTACACCACTGGTTCTTTTCGACCGATCTCACTTTTTATATCCGCGGCGGCAGGATCAAACGCGCCGCCGGCCTGGTCGGCAAAGCGCTCAATATCTGTCCACTCATCAATATAAACAATACCGGACATCTCATCCCGCGTGAAAAACTGAGGGGGAAAAAGAAGGCATTCAGGCGCGTCCTGGAACTGATGACCGAGCACGCCGAGGGAGGCGCCGGCTACAGCGGAAAATGCTTCATCAGCAACGCGGCCTGTCCCGAAGACGCCGGTATCATGGCGTCGATGATCGAAGAGGCCTTTCCCCAGCTGAACGGCAGAGTCGAGATCTTCCCCATCGGGCCTACCATAGGCAGCCATACCGGCCCCGACACTCTCGCGATCTTCTTCTTCGGAGACGAACGGACGGAATAATCACGAAAACAATCTGCTAACGACTACATCATTATTTCCCCGCCGGAGACGAACACCGGGTGTACTGTCTTTGGCGGGTTTATTGTTATTTCAGCAATATTATGAATGCCCCCTGTCATATACTTACGCGGCGCCGGTACATAACGATAGCAAGCGATGTGTCATGCAGGTTTAATTCCGCTGCGCGAGGACCTAAGCGCGAGCGGTCTCTGAAAAGGACCTTCATAATCATTGGTTACGCATAAAAAGCAGGTATACCGGAGACCCGGTATACCTGCTTTTCCATTATCTGTTCAGTACGAATACTGCGTCGGAATCAATCCTCATCCATAGCCGCTCTCTCAGCGATCTCCTTCGCCTGTACATCGGCGGGAGCCTGCTCATAACGGGTGAACTCATAGGAATAATCACCGATACCGCCGGTCATGGAACGGAGATCGGTACCATAGCCGATGAGCTCAGACATGGGGATGTCAGCCTCGACGATGGTGCCTCCCTGATGATCGGGATTCATACCGAGCACTCTGCCGCGGCGCTTGTTCAGATCGCCCATGACATCACCGGTGAACTTGTCGGGAACATTGACCTTCAGATTCGCGATCGGCTCGAGCAGAACGGGCTTCGAAGCGGGATCTGCGAAGCAGGCCTTGACCGCAAGGATGGTAGCCAGCTTGAATGCCATTTCGGAAGAATCTACCGGATGATATGAACCGAATACGAGGGTCGCCTTCATGCCGACGATGGGATAACCGGCAAGCGGTCCCTTCGGTACCATTTCCTGGATTCCTTTTTCTACAGCGGGGAAGTAGTTCTTCGGTACTACGCCGCCGACGATCTTCTCTTCGAAGACATAAGGTACCTCGAGATCGCCGGTAGGCTCAAACTCGATGGTGACGTCACCGTACTGACCGTGTCCGCCGGACTGCTTCTTATGCTTGCCCTGTACCTTTACCTTGCCCTTGATGGTCTCACGGAAGGCTACGCGGGGCTTGGAGAGCTCGACCTGTACCTTGTAACGGCTCAGCATACGGCTCAGCGCGATATCGAGCTGCTGCTCGCCGATACCGTAGAGCAGGAGCTGGCGGTTTTCCTTATCGTTTACGGAACGGAGAGTGAGATCCTCCTCCATGAGCTTGCTGACGGCGCCTGCCACCTTGTCATCATCGCCCTTGTTCACGGCGCTGTATGCCATATAGGTATAAGGAACGGATACCTCGAGCGGAGCATAGACCACGGGGCAATCCTTCGTGGCAAGAGAATCGCCGGTGCCGGTGGTGTTCAGCTTCTGAAGAGCTCCGATATCGCCTGCATGAAGCTCGGGGACCTCGATGGTCTCCTTACCTCTGAGGATATATACGCGGTTGATCTTCTCCTCGTTTTCTTTGGTGGTATTGTAAATGGGAGTGTCGGGCTTCAGAACGCCGGAGCAGACCTTTACGAAGGTATACTTTCCGATGAAGGGATCCACGAGGGTCTTGAAGACCTTTGCGGAGAAGTTCTTCGTATCGTCATAATCGCCGTCGAAATCAGCGTCGGTCTTGATGTTCTTTCCGCTGACCTTGCAGTCTGAGGGAGCGGGGAAGTACTTCTCGATGGTGTCGAGGAGAACGTTTCCGCCGTCACCTGTGATACCGGTACCGAGCAGCACGGGTACAAGATCTCCGCCGTGTACTGCAGTGCTGAGTGCATTCACGATCTCTTCCTGAGTGAATTCCTCGCCTTCGAAGAAGCGCTCCATGAGCTCCTCATCGGTCTCGGCTACAGACTCCATGAGAGCGCTGCGGACCTCTTCGAGCTTATCAGCTGCGTCGGCGGGAACGTCACAGGCTGCGACCTTTCCCTTTCCGGCATACTTCGCACCGGTCTGTGAGATAACATCAACAAAGCCCGTGAACTTTTCATTCTCGCGTACAGGCAGATGGAAAGGAGCTGCCTTCGTGCCGTAGAGCTCGGCGAGCTGATCCAGCACATTCTGATAATTGGCATTCTCGTCGTCCATATTGGTAACATAAACGAGGCGGGGGAGATTCCTCTTCTCGCACATCTTCCATGCCTTCTGAGTGCCGACCTCGACGCCGGACTTGCCGTTTACTACGATGACTGCCATCTCAGCTACGCTCAGGGCCTCTTCCACCTCACCTACGAAATCGAAGTAGCCGGGAGTATCAAGGAAATTGAACTTGATTCCGTTGTACTCGATCGGCACGACGCTCATGCCGATTGAGAAAAGGCGCTTCTGCTCTTCCTTATCAAAGTCGCTGATCGTATTTCCGTCAGTGACCTTGCCCATACGGCTGGTGACGCCGGTGATAAAGCACAGTGATTCTACCAGTGTGGTCTTGCCGCATCCGCCGTGACCGATCACCGCGACGTTTCTGATCTTGTTGGTACCATAGACATTCATTGATATGTCTCCTCCTTACTCGGAATCAAATTGATAATTTGCGAAAAATGTACAAACTGTGATTATTCTACAAAACTACACTAAAAAGTGCAACAGGAATTTTGCTTTGTCATCCGTAAGAAGGCCTGCGCCCGCGGGAACGGTTTTCGGTTTATTAAAAAAGCTTAAAAGTTAGATTAAAAAAATCCGCTATCGATGTCCAGTCACCTTTTTATCTGCGGGGCCACCGCGTTAAGATCTGCGTAAATACTTGATAATCCGGTCAGGTCTCCCATCGGTGATCCGCATTAACAAACCCGGGACAAACAAAACACAATATATTGTATCTGCTATTGACTCACAACACAAAATAGCTTATCATTTTAGAGCCTGCCTGTGGCAGGAAAAGGAGACTTCATGCTCATCGCGGGATTGCAAAAGCTTACATTACTGGATTATCCGGGCAGGACGGCCTGCACCGTTTTCACGTCCGGCTGCAATCTCCGCTGCCCGTTCTGCCACAACGCGCCTCTTGTATCATCGGCCGTGCAGCCTGAAAGCATTGAAGAGGATGAGCTACTGTCCTTCCTCAAAAAAAGAGCGGGCATCCTGGAGGGCGTCGTCATCACAGGCGGCGAACCGACCCTGTACAGAGAGCTACCGGCGCTTTTACGTAAGATCAAAACGCTCGGCTACGAAATAAAGCTCGATACGAACGGGACCGATCCCGACATGCTGCTGGAGCTGATAAATGACGGTCTCATCGACACGGTGGCAATGGATATAAAAAACTCTCC
>JAZRWL010000016.1:0-2261 GCA_045599685.1 Lachnospiraceae bacterium | reverse complement strand
ATCTTTTCAAAGCTGAAGACGGGCACCTTCACTGCGTAATACTTTGCGGCGGGAGCGATACCGGTCTCGTATCCCATATCCTTCAGCTTTTCTCCGAGCATGACGCGGCTCGCGAGCTCGATCATCGGGATTCCCGTGACCTTGCTGATATAGGGAACAGTGCGGCTCGCCCTGGGATTGACCTCGATGACATAGAGTTCGTTGTCCCAGACGAGGTACTGGATATTCACTATTCCTTTCGTACCGAGGCCGCGTGCCATCATTATGGAGGCCTCTTTTATCTTTTTCGTCATTCCCTCGGCAAGATTGTACGGAGGATATACGGCGATCGAATCTCCGGAATGGATACCGGCGCGTTCGATATGCTCCATTATTCCCGGGATCAGTACGGTATCGCCGTCGGAGATGCAGTCCACCTCGAGCTCGGTGCCGGGCATATACTTGTCAACGAGCACCGAATTCGCTATACCGCCGTTTAATATGGCCTCCATATAGGTGCGGACCTCGTCTGAGCTTCTGACGACGCTCATGCCCTGACCGCCGATGACATAGGAGGGGCGCAGCAGCACGGGATATCCCAGTATCTTCGCGGCTATCAGAGCTTCCTCGGCCGTATTGACCGCCACTGCCTTCGGTCTGGTCATTCCGATCGAGCCTAAGAAGGCGTCGAATTTTTCGCGATCCTCGGCGAGGTCGATACCCGCTGCCGAGGTGCCAAGGATACGTACTCCGTGGCTGTCCAGATACTCGGCAAGCTTTATCGCCGTCTGTCCGCCGAAGGCTACGACCACCCCGATCACATCCTCATATTCGACCACATTCATGACATCCTCAGCGGTCACCGGCTCGAAATAGAGTCTGTCGCCCGTGTCATAGTCGGTAGAGACTGTCTCGGGATTGTTATTGATTATCAGTACCTCGAGTCCCAGCTTGCGCAGTACCTCGACGCATTTTACCGAGCTGTAGTCAAATTCTATGCCCTGACCGATGCGGATGGGGCCGCTGCCGAGCACGAGAATACGGTCCTTTTTGCCCTTCGGGCGCTTCGCCGCGGGCTCGTTCCCATCATAATATGAATAATAATATGCCGTAGGACCGAAAGCACCCTTACAGGTATCGACTGCCCTGTATGAGGCATTCAGATGCATGGGGAGCTCACAGCCTGAAAGCTTTTCGAGCGCATGATCCGTATAACCGTATTTTTTGCCCTGTATATACTGCTCCTTCGTCAGGCTTCCCTCTATGCTCTTTTCAAAAAGCGCAAGATTACGCACTTTTTCGATGAAGAAGGGGCTGATCATGGTCACACGGCAGACCTCCTCCACCGTGATACCCGACTTCAGAGCCTCGAATATCGTGAATATCCTGACATCATTTACTCTCTTCAGCCTCTCGGAGAGCTCGGCTCCGCTCATGGATCTGCGGTTAAGAGTCTCCTGACGGATCTCGGCTCCGCGGACGGCCTTCATCAGGGCCTCTTCCACGGTCGCGCCGATCGCCATAACCTCGCCCGTAGCCTTCATCTGGGTTCCGAGCCTGCGGCTCGTATTGGTGAATTTGTCAAAGGGCCAGCGCGGGTACTTTAATACGATATAATCCACAGCGGGCTCCGTCGCGGCAGTACCTTCGGCAGCCTTGTCAAAGGTGATCTCATTCAGCCTGTAGCCGAGCGCTATCAGGGTGGTGACCTTTGCTATCGGATATCCGGTTGCCTTGCTCGCGAGCGCAGACGAGCGTGAAACACGCGGGTTCACCTCTATCACATAGTAAGCCGAGGTCTTCGGATCATAGGCGAACTGGCAGTTGCAGCCGCCCTCTATCTTCAGCTCCTCCACAATGCGCAGTGACGCATCCCTCAGCATATTGAGATCCTTTTCGCAGAGCGTGAGCGCGGGTGCCACTACGAGAGAATCGCCTGTATGGACGCCCACGGGATCGATATTCTCCATGCTGCAGACGGTGATGGAATTTCCGTCGGCATCACGCACCGCCTCGAATTCGATCTCCTCCCAGCCTACGATGTATTTTTCGACCAGTATCTGAGAGATCGGAGAAGCATCAAGTCCGGTCTGTGCCACGGACTGCATCTCCTCATGAGAATAGGCGACGCCGCCTCCGCCTCCGCCGAGAGTGAAGGCAGGACGCACAATTACGGGATATCCTATATTATCGGCTATTTCCAGAGCCGACGAAAGCTCATTGGCCGTATCGGATGCTATGGTCGGTACGCCGATGGCAGCCATGGCATCCTTGAAGAGCTG
>JAZRWL010000015.1:0-7044 GCA_045599685.1 Lachnospiraceae bacterium | reverse complement strand
CCACGATCAAGGGCGGGGTGCTCGTGCTGACCGATACGACGGGGACGGAAATGACCTTTGAAAAGTCGGAGGACTCTACCGAAAAAGAGTAGGTATTTACGCGGCTTTTTTGAATGCGGAGAGGAAAACACTTGATTTTTGCTGAGCCTGGGTTATAATCTGCGGAGAGACCAAGCACTATTACGGAGGTGGAAAATGAAAAAGGTATTGGCTTTGATTCTCGTTTTGGTAATGGTATTATCCCTTACCGCATGCGGAAACGATGGTGTTGAGGGCGACTATGTTCTTACCGGGATGGAAGAGAACGGGGAAGACATGTTTGAAATGATGCAGGGTCTTCTTGCTATGGCGGGCATGGACGGTGACCTCATGACTCTTGAACTGAGCGGCGGAAAATTCACGATAGCATCATCACTTGATGACAGCCTGAATGTTGAGGGTACCTATACTCAGGACGGAGACAAGCTCGTACTGACTGCTGACGGCGAATCACATGAAGTCACCTATGGCGGCGGAAAGATCGTCATGGAAATGGAAGGCACCGTACTCACCTTCGAAAAGGATTGATAATCGTTTACAATTGATTCTGAAGGAAGAGGCCATGACCGAAATACTGGTCATGGCCTTTGTTGTATTTTGCGGCGCCAGCGCCGGAATGGCGCGAAGTGTCAGATGATCAAATGAAAGGGGCTGAAGATTTGGAAGAAAACACCAACAAAAAAGAATCTCTGGTCAGCATGCTGGTCAGCATTCCCGGGTTCTGGAAGAAACAGCACAGTGACTGGAAGATAACGGTAGTAAGGACATTGCTGGAGCGTCTGGGCTATCAGATGATATATCCTTATCTTTCGCTTTACATCATAGCGCTGGGGGCAGATAAGACGCAGCTCGGACTGATCACGAGCCTCGGAATGATCCTCGCTGCGATCATCGGGCCGACGACGGGACAGATGATAGACCGGAAGGGCCCGAAGAAGATATATATTTTCGGAATAGCGGTCCTGTTCCTTTCGTACCTGATATATGCGATGGCACCGACATGGGTGCTGTGTGTGGTCGCGATGATACTATATTATCTCGGACAGGGCATATCCGGGCAGAGCTGTGCCACGATATGCGGCACCTGCCTGAAAAACTGCGACAGAGCGAGAGGAATGCTGGTATGCGAGAGTCTCGCAGCCGGTCTGCTCGGCATGATCGGCCCTCTGATGGCTTCATTCATACTGGTAAATATCATCGGTGCTCCTGAACAGGGCGCCGGCGCGGAACATTACAGATATCTGTTCTATGTATCGGCCTTCTTTACCGCGCTGTCGATGGTCGTCGTGGTAGCGAAGCTCTCAAAGGACAAGATGAGTGTGAAGAAGCGCACCTTCGCTCTGAAGGAAGGCTTCGAACTGCTCAAACACAACAAAAACACGCGCAAGTGGATCGTTATCGGCGCTATCGGCGGTATGCCGAATGCCATGATCCTTCCCTACTGGCAGGTCTTCGCCGATAAGATAAAGGGGGCGAATGTTACGACGCTCGCGGCAATGGTCACTATTTCCGCCGTGACCTCGGTGATACTGGGATATCCTGTGGGCGCTCTTGCGGACCGCTTCGGCCGCAAAAAGGTACTTTTCGTCCTGATCCCGCTGTTCTGGCTCTCGATGCTGCTGATGATGGTGACGCCGGTCTCGGCCTCATGGATGATGCTCATAGCAAGCTTTTTCTACGGCTTTTATCATATCACTTCGCCTCTTACCGGCGCGGTGCAGAGAGAACTGGTATCAAACGATGTCATGGGTACCTGGATCGGTGTGAACAAGCTGGTCACGAACCTCGTGAGTGCGCTCATGGCCATAATCGCAGGTCTGATATATGATTATATCGGCCCTCAGTGGGTGTTCATCATTTTTATCGCGATCGACGCTTTCATACGTGTTCCGCTGATCGCGAGCCTTCCCGAGACACTGGACGGCAAGGCGCTGAAGCAGTGAGGCGCCTGGAGCGGACTGAAAAAAGAAAATACAGTAGACTCAAATATAACACCCGCCGGAGATTAGGCGGGTGTTATATTATGAAATAAAGCCGTCCCGAGGACGCCGCGCCTGTATGGGCAGACATGGGACGCAAAGTGCGGCAGTATGATCTTCCTTTGGCTTTAAAGCTGTTTTAGTCATTGTCCCGGCACGTTTTGCCCGGTAGTCGGTATTCTTTTTTCGCAGTCGGCAGCGCTCTTACGGCGCGGTAACGGTGATCTTCGTGATGACCGGCTGCTCCTCTGCAGGGATCGTGCCGTTGTCATCGACGGGACGGGCTGCCTCGGCGATCGCGTCAACGACCTCCATTCCCTCGGTCACGCGCCCGAAGGCTGCGTAATTGCCGTCAAGAGAGGGGTTATCTGCATGCATGATGAAAAACTGAGATGACGCGCTGTCCATGCTCCGGCTGTTTCTTGCCATAGAGATCACTCCGCGCTCATGGGAGATGAGGTTCGTGACGCCGTTTGCGCTGAATTCACCCTTTATCGTCTCATCCGATCCCCCGGTACCGTTGCCCTCGGGATCGCCTCCCTGGATCATAAAACCGCTCATTATGCGGTGGAAGGTCAGGCCGTCATAAAAGCCGCTCTGTGCGAGCTTTACGAAATTTTCGACCGTGATCGGCGCGGTGTCGTGATCGAGCAGGAGCTCGATCGTGCCGTAGTCCTGCACCTCGATGGTCGCGGTGTACTGTCCGGAAGTGGGACCGGAGAAGGGCTCATATATATCATCCTCTTTCCCGGGGACGAAGACCAGTACGAGCACGAGTATCGCTACGATAACGGCTGCTATCGCGATAATGAGCATGACGTTTTTGCCCGGCACGGCGCTTTTGCTGCTGGTTTTTTTCTTATTACGGTTCTGATTTCGTGCGCTTGCTTTTGAAGACATTTTTCACCTCTGATTTGATCTTGCTCCCGCCATGCCGCGCTTGCGCGGGCTCCCGGCGGTTTTTTGCTTGTTTACAGGTCATTATAGCGATACGGGGATGTGCTGGCAACAGTTCACAAAAATTTGACATACAGTGTGTTTTGGGATAAACTTTCGTCGGTATTTGCCGCGAAATCAGCTGCGGCGAAAAGGAGATAATGATAATGGACAGTATAATAAAAAAGAAATTCATACGAGCCGTTCTGCTCAGCGCGGCCTTTATCCTGTTTGTGATATTGCTGCTTACGGTCGATGTACAGACGATAGGAGCGGAGAACACGAAGCTCGGCCTTTCCTCGCTCAATATAGCGATGTACAGCGGTGCGGATGAAACCGGTGTTTTTTATACGATATCCGAGGTGCTGGGATACGCTGCGATCGCTCTTGCGGCTCTGTTCGCAATGTACGGAATGATACAGCTGATCCGCATGCGCGATATCAAAAAGGTGGACCGCTCGCTGCTGCTTCTCGGCGGGCTGTATGTGGCAGTGCTGGTGCTGTATGCGGTCTTTGATAAATTCATTATTATAAATTACCGTCCGCTGATCGAAGAGGGGGGCATCGAACCCTCCTTCCCTTCCTCGCATACGATGATATCCTGCTGCGTTTTCGGGTCCGCGGCGATGGCGCTCGGAAATATCATGAAAAATCCGGAAAAGGCAAAGCTCCCGGGACTCATTTTCATCATTGCGGCAGCGGTCGTGGTATGCACCAGATATCTGTCAGGCGTGCACTGGTTCACGGACATACTGGGCGGCCTGCTTATTTCGGCAGCGCTTCTGTCATGGTTCGATTACGCGATGGAACGCTTCGGGAAAAAGAAAAGCTGCCGAAAGCCGAAGACTGCGGATTATAGTAGACTGACAGAATGAAGAATTGAGCGACCTTATCCGGCGCCGAGTGATCGGAGCGGGATTATGTGTGACGTATGATGACAAGATGACGGATTTGCTCCGTAAGTAAGGACCCTGTGTTCATCGATCGAATACAGGGCCCTTTTGTTTACTGCGCGGTAGCATGATATATAAGTTGCAAAACGGGGGCATTTTTCTATAATATTAAAAGATAAGCCGCAGCCGGGATCCGGCAGACACTATTCTGCGGGCGGGAGGACATATGAAAAAGATACTGGTGCAGTTTCCCCTGAGTGAGAGGAACAGATGCAGACTCGAGGCGCTCTGTGAAGGAAAGCGCGAGATAGTATATATAAGGGAAAAGATCGGGGAGGCGGAGCTGAAGGCACTGCTGCCGGGCACGGAGATCCTCTTTGCGGATGTGAATCCCGCGTGGCTTACGGATGCCCCCGATCTGAAATGGGTGCAGATCTCATGGGCGGGTGTGAAGCCCTACATCGGTCAGCCGATGATGGAAAAGGTCGTGCTGACGAATGCCTCCGGAGCCTTCGGAGTGACGATAGCCGAGCATGCTGTGGGGATGCTTCTGATGCTTGCGAGGAATTTCAGAGCATATACGGAAAACGCAAAAAACGGCCTGTGGAAAGATGCAGGTTGCGAGTGGGGCTTATACGGCAGGACGGCGCTGCTTTTAGGCGCCGGGGATATCGGCAGCCGTATCGCGGAGAGACTTACTGCCTTCGGTATGCATACTGTGGGTCTTTGCCGCAGTATGAGAGAGGATGCGGCGCCCTTTGACGAGCTCATCACGACTGACCGGCTGGATGAGTATCTGCCTCTTGCGGACGCGGTCTTCGGGCAGCTGCCCGAGACTCCCGATACCGTGAATATGCTGGACGCACAAAGGCTGGATGCCATGAAGGATGACGCGATCATAGTAAATTGCGGACGCGGAAGCCTGATAGATACGAATGCGCTCGTTTCCCTGCTCAGTAACGGAAAGTTTCGCGGAGTCGGTCTCGATGTCACGAAGCCGGAGCCTTTGCCCGCGGAGCATCCGCTCTGGGGCTTTGAAAATGTGATCATCACGCCGCATATCTCCGGTATCGGCTTTGGCCATCTGGAGGAGACGACGGATCGCATATGGGATATCGCTTTGAAGAATCTCGCCGCCTATGACGGGGGGGAGCCGCTCATCAATATAGTGGACGACAAAGCGGGATATTAAGGTGGTATGATGAAATATATCAGACAGTTTTGCATAATCATAGTGATCTCCTTTATAGGAGAGCTGCTGGGTTACCTGATACCGCTGCCCATTCCGGGGAGCATATACGGACTTATACTGATGTTCATCGGTCTGATGACGGGCGTCGTACCGTATGAGTCGGTAAAGGATACGGGAAAATTCCTGGTGGATGTGATGCCCGTAATGTTCGTGCCCGCCACGGTAGGCATCATGAATGTATGGGACATCGTGCGCGGTTCTCTCTGGAAATATGTGCTCGTACTGGTGGTCACGACCGTTGTCGTCATGTCTGTAGCGGGTCTGATATCACAGCTTGTGATCAAGAGAAAGAGAGGCGCGGAAAATGAGTGATTTCCTCGTACAGTCTGTATTTTTCGGAGCTTTTCTGAGCCTCATTTCCTATGAGACAGGACTTTTTATTAAAAAGAAGCTGAAGCTCACCGTATTCAATCCGCTGCTGATAGCGGTGGTGATCACGGTCGCCGTGCTCCTGATCTTCGATATCGATTATGACACTTATTACAGCGGAGCGAGGTATATCGGGTATTTCCTGACACCTGCGACGGTCTGTCTCGCGATCCCGCTCTATGAGCAGGTCAGCATGATCAAAAAATACCCCGGAGCGATCGCAGCGGGGATAATCTCCGGAACTCTCGCGAGTGTGAGTCTGGTGCTGCTGCTTTCGGTGCTGCTCGGCCTGTCACATGAGGAATATGTGACCTTCCTGCCGAAGTCCGTCACGAGCGCCATCGGAATGGGTATCTCAAAGCAGCTTGGCGGTTATGAATCGGTCACCGTGACCTGTATCATACTGACCGGTGTACTCGGGAACATCATAGCCGGTCCGCTCTTAAAGCTTTTGCATGTCACCGAGCCGGTGGCGAAGGGAGCCGCGATAGGAACGGCTTCTCACGCGATAGGCACGACAAAAGCACTCGAAATGGGCGAGGTAGAGGGCGCAGTCAGCTGTCTTTCGATAGCTGTGGCCGGTGTGATGACTGTGGCGGCAGCGGCTGTATTCGCCATGTTTTATTGATACCTGCGAAGCGTATTCACACTTTTGAATCCTGCGGAGTGTTTACGATGAAGGCGGTTGTCCGACTGTCGGCTGCCGCGGGAAAAATGACGGCCTGACCGGCAAATGAGGAGGAAGTATGAAGGATTTGAAGGATTTTCCGCGGATAAGTCTGGGAGTGTTCCCCACTCCGATACAGCGGCTCGATAATATCAGTCGTATCCTCGGGACGAATGTCTGGATAAAGAGGGACGACATGACCGGGATCGGCCTCGGCGGAAACAAGGTCCGCAAGCTCGAATTCCTGCTCGCGGACGCGAAGGAAAGAGGCGCGGAGGTAGTATTTACTACGGGCGGGGCTCAGTCGAATCATGCCATGCTGACTGCGGCCTGCTGTAACCGCATAGGTCTGAAACCGATACTGATCCTGAAAAAGCGCGGCGTCACCGATCGCAGGGGAAATCTCCTGCTGGAGCATCTCATGGGCACGGACGTCCGCTTCATGGATACGGACGATTACAATGATATTTATGCGGAGATGGACCGTGTCGGACAGGAGCTCGGAAGACCTTATGTGAAGATCCCCTGTGGCGGCTCGAATGCGCTCGGAGCCCTGGGATATGTCGGCTGTGTACGGGAGATCGCGCAGCAGGGACAGCATTTTGATTATATCATCTGCGCCGAGGGCAGCGGCGGTACGCATGCCGGTATCGCTTTGGGCGCGAGGCTTTTCATGCCGCAGACGAAGGTGATAGGCATGAAGGTCGATACGGATCCTTTCGAGATGATCACTCCGGAGCTCATGCGCGGTGCGGCGAAGCTGCTGGAGGCTGATATCGATATCGACGATGACGGGCTTCGCCACGTGGACGTGTGCGGCCCCGGTTACGCAAAGGCTTCCCGCGAGGGCGGCGAGGCCATTACGATGATGGCACAGAATGAGGGCCTTTTCCTAGACCCCGTATATAC
>JAZRWL010000014.1:0-14895 GCA_045599685.1 Lachnospiraceae bacterium | reverse complement strand
GTGGTGTCCGCATGGGCGCAGAGCTGAGCGGCGATATCCCCTGCATACTCCGCCTTTCCCATGATCACTGGGAGCGGAAGTATCCGGCAGTCGTTCACGATGATCTTTCCGTCAGGCTTCAGATTTTCCATCCAGCGCAGTGCCTCCATCATTTCAAAGGACACGAGCAGATCCGCGCCGCCCGCTTCGATGACGGGGGAATTCACTGCCTCACCGTATCTTATCTGAGAGCTCACGCTGCCGCCTCTCTGGCTCATGCCGTGGATCTCGCTCATTTTCACATCATATCCGGCCTCCATAAGACCGATCGTAAGGAGCTTGCTGGCAAGGATCGTACCCTGGCCGCCTACGCCCACCAGAAGAATGCTTTTTGTCATATCAGCGTACCTCCTTTTCAATAGCGCCGACAGGGCAGATCTGCGAGCAGACGCTGCAGCCCAGGCAGGTAGCATCGATGGCGGCCTTGCGGGCAGTCATATCGACGGAAAGAGCCGGACAGCCGCAGCCGAGGCACTTGCGGCAGCCTATGCATTTTTCATTATTGACCCTGTATCTGCTGCGGTAGGCTTCGGGGAACTGCTCCTTGTCCTCTTTGCTGAATTTTTTCAGAGCGCAGGGCCAGCGCGTAATGATGACGCTCGGCTCATCGAGCGAAAACGCCCAGTCCAGTGTATCGTTTACGACCGTGAGATCGTTCGGATCGATGGTCCTCACATTCTTCGCCCCGAGCGCCCTTACGAGTGTCTCGATATCGATCTCCGGTGCTTCGGAAAGGTCGGCATGCCTGCCGCTGCCGGGATTCTCCTGATGACCGGTCATGCCGGTGATGCGGTTGTCAAGAATGATATTGACGGTATTGCTGCCGTTGTACAGGACCTCGATGAGAGAGGTGATGCCGCTGTGGAAGAAGGTGCTGTCGCCGATGATCGATACGACCTTCTTGTCCTTTCCCTGTATATCAAAGGCCTTTTTCAGGCCGTGGCCCATGCTGATCGATGCGCCCATGCAGAGATTGACATCCATAGCGTTGTAGGGCGGCGCGAAGCCCAGCGTATAGCAGCCGATATCGCCGGAGATGACGGCGTCTCTCCTGCCCAGCTCGTAGAAAATACCTCTGTGGGGACAGCCGGCACAGAGAGCCGGAGGACGGTTCACTATATCTTTTTTATCATACTCGATCTCGGGAATATCGGTACCGATGATGCTCTTTCTTATGATCTCCGGCATCATTTCACCGTAGGGAGGGAGCACGTCCTTTCCGTGGCAGCTGATACCGAGCGCCTTTACCTTATCCTCTATATACGGATCGTTCTCTTCTATGACATACACTTCGCCTACCTGCCCGCAGAAGGACGCGATGAGCTTTTCGGGGAGGGGATTGGTATATCCGAGCTTCAGATAGCTCACGGTATCGCCGAAGATCTCCTTCGCGAAGAAATAGCACATGCCGGAGCAAATAATGCCGGTCTTTTTGTCATGATACTCGGCGATATTGAATTCGCTCTGCTCGCTGTAGGAAAGCAGAGCCTTTTCCCTGCCCTCTATCGCGTGACGCAGCGGGATGGCATTGGCGGGCACGCAGATAAAGCGCTTCGCATTCTTTACATATTCCGTGAACTTCGGCTCTGCCGGCTCACTTATCTCCGCCACGCTCTTTGAGTGGCAGACTCTCGTGGTCATCCTGACGATCACGGGCACCTGATGCTCTTCGGATATCTCATAAGCGGCCTTCACCATACGGATAGCCTCGTCGCTGTTCGCAGGCTCAAACATCGGGAGCTTCGCGGCTTTCGCGTAATTCCTGTTGTCCTGCTCGTTCTGTGAGCTGTGCTGTCCGGGCTCGTCCGCCGTGATTATCACGAGACCGCTGTTCACACCGCTGTAAGCCGCGGTGAACATGGGATCGGCGGCGACATTCATTCCGACATGCTTCATCGAGACCATGGCCCTGACACCGCCGACTGCGGCGCCGACCGCAGCCTCCATCGCGACCTTTTCATTGGGAGCCCACTCTGAGGTGATCTCGGGGTAGGTCGTTATATTTTCCAGGATCTCCGTACTCGGAGTACCGGGGTAGGCTGAGGCGAAGCGGACGCCTGCCTCATATGCTGCGCGTGCGATCGCTTCATTTCCTGTCAGTAGTATTTTCATTATCATCCTCCTGTATTTCCCGACTCTTATTTTGTCTCATTGAAAATCTTTTCAAAGATCGGCAGTACCTTTTCGATCTTTTCGGTCTCGCAGCAATAAGAAAGGCGCAGCCAGTCAGGGCAGCCAAAGCTTCCGCACGGAACTATGAGGACATTGTACCTGTCTCTCGCGAGATCCGAGAATTCCTGACCGGTAAGTCCGTTCGGAGCCTTGAAAAAGAAATAAAAAGCTCCCTGCGGCTTCGCTGAGACATAACCGTATTCGGACATTTTCTCATATAACAGCTTTGCATTGCGCTCATATACCGTGATATCCGGCCTGACCGACGCGCAGGTGATGAGCATACGCTGCATCATCGAGGGAGCGCAGACATGACCCATCGAACGGGCGGCACCCGCCGCCGCGAGATAAAGCCTCTCGTGTTCCGTCGCTTTGTTCGGAACGAGCACATAGCCGATGCGCCCTCCGGGGAGCGACAGAGACTTGCTGTATGAATAGCAGACTATCGTATTGTCATAATAATTCGGGACAAAGGGCGCCGTATCGCCGCCGAAAAGCAGCTCCCTGTAGGGCTCGTCGCAGACGATATAGATCGGGTGGCCGTATTCCGCGGATTTTTTGCGAAGGAGCCCGGCGAGACGGATGATCGTATCCTCTGAGTAAACGGTCCCCGCGGGATTATTGGGGGAATTGACCATTACGGCTCGTGTGTTCGCGTTTATCGCAGGCTCGAGCGCGTCAAACACTATCTGGAAGTTTTCCTCGTCAGCAGGCACAATGACGAGCTTTGCCCCTGCGTTCTGCGAGAATACCCTGTACTCGGGGAAGAAGGGCGCATTCACGATGATCTCATTCTCACAGGATGCGTCGCAGATGGCGGCGAGCGCGGCTGTCACAGCCGGAGCGGCTCCGCAGGTGATGAAAAGATTGTCTTTCGAATAATCAGTACCGAAACGTGCATTGAGATCGTCCGCTATGGCTCTTCTGCACTCGGGATCCCCGCCTGCCGAGGTATATCCGTGAACCTTCACAGAATCCTCTGTCTGGAGCAGCCTGATGAAGGTATCATTGACCTCCTTCGGGACAGGAATGCTCGGATTTCCGAGCGTGAAATCAAATACGTTCTCTTCGCCTATCTCAGCGGCCTTTTTCACACCATATTCAAAAAGAGCTCTGATACCGCTGGGCTGTGCGCCCAGAGCGTACATTTTTTCAGATATCATATCTAACCTCCGCAAATGCTGATTTCAGTAATTATAAGTCAGCACAAAATCAAAATCAATGCCTGTAAACAAAGCCGAAAAGGGCCGCCGTATACGCGGCAGCCCTCTCTTCCGAAAGACGGTTCAGTTTCCCTTCTTCTCCTTCGCGGCCTTGTCGTCGGCCTGGATCGACTTGACGCTGAGGCCTTTCTTTCCTCCGACATACATCGCTATGACTCCGATGCAGACAGCGATGGATGCAAGGGCGATGACCCAGGGATAATACTGTTTGTAGAGGAAGATCGAGATCGATTCTCCGGCAGTGCCGCCGATGCATAGGGCGATAAGGAAAGGCACCAGAGGGATGATCCCGCCGAAAAAGGCGATCGCCATTGTGATGCTGTATACTTTATTCAAAATATTGAAGATCTTTGCTCTCATTTCAATATCCTCCTTATCCGATAAGTCCGAAAAGCGGCAGCAGTCCGAGCAGGCAGAGCACCGACAGGAAATAGTGGATCACTACCCAGATCATGCAGTTTACAAGAGTGGGCTTCAGCTCGGCATCGGCGATACCCATGCCGGTGTAAACGCAGGCACAGTACGGAGGAGTGACTCCGTGCATAGCTCCGCAGATGCAGGGCAGCATACCGGCTGCGATCATGGGATGACCGCCCGCCGCGGCTACTATCTGGATAATGATACCGCCGAAGATCTTGACCTGAGTCGAACCGGGGATGAGCATTCCCAGGATAGCCGTGAACAGCGGAATAATAAAGGCCAGCACCACAAGAGGCAGATCCAGCCCGGCGATATACTCGCCGATAGCGACCTCGACATTCAGGCTCTCGAATACATTCGACACGAAATACGCGAAGAGAACAAGGCTCGCAGTGGGGACCACCTTCAGCATTCCGTCAGCGATGCTCTTCGTCATAGTCTTCACCGTCATAGTCTTCATGGTCTTCTTCCCGGAAAGCAGGATGCCGCAGACGACGAGCAGGCAGGGCATGAACAGCAGGATACTGTTGCTGAAAGAACTCGACCCTTCACCGAGGCGTCCCTTAAAGAAATCCTCGAACTGGCTCGTAAGAAAGAACGGAAGGAAGACGATGATCGGAAGGAAAATGGCCTTCCAGCCGTTTTTCAGCGACTTGCGGAAAGGCGGGATGTCCTCTTTTTTCATCGGCTTTACCTTGTAATATCTGCAGAAGGCGTACATCGTGATTATTCTCTGGAGAATGAACCACAGCGCGATACCCCACAGCAGGAGCCAGTAATCAGAGAGCGTATATGTCTCGGGATAGAGCTTGTCCAAAGCTGCAAAGGCCACCGCGATCATTCCGGCAGGAGGGATCATATTGCCCATGGTAGATGCCTGCGCCTCGACATTCGCGGCCAGATGTCTGGGAAAGCCCGATCTTATCATCGCGGGGATCGTAAAAACGCCGGTAGTCGCGACATTGCCGGGGCCGGAGCCGGACAGCGAGCCCATGTAAGTCGATCCGATAATAGCCACGAAGCCCGCTCCGCCTCTGAAGCGGCCGAAAATCGAAAGTATTATCGCGATAAAATCATCTATTATCGGCGTTTTTGACAAAAGCGCAGCGGAAATGATGAACACGATAATGACATAGAGACTGGATTCTGTGAAAGCGTCCCAGATGAAGCCGAAGAAGCCGCCCCAGCTGTTCGTGATCGCCACCAGGACGATAAATGCGACAAACATACATTCGTAAAGCGGTCTCTTCAACAGGGTGAAACCGAGGATACATACGGCGAATACCGCCCCGAAATACAAAAACTCAACAGGCATCAGCTATTACCCCCTTATTTAGCACAAAGTACGAGTACTTCTGTCACTTTCGCGTCCGCCGCAAGACAGGCTGCATAGGCCGCCGCGGCATTTTTATCACATATCCCGGCAGTATCCATCAGATCATTATAGCGTTCACAGAACTCTTCTTCGGTCATACGGTTTTCCGGCTCGCCCTTCGGGAAGTCCACTCTTTCAGAAACGGTACCGGTTTTCGTCACGAAATCCACTATCGCGGTCTGAAGCCTCGGAAAGCTCTCCGAAAGCTCACTGTCGGCGGTAACATTCACCTTTTTTGTCAGGGAGAGTATCTCCCCGTCCGCCACATGCGCCTCGTCGAATTCCGTAAAGCCCGCTTTACCGCAGATAAGTGCGGCGGCGACGCTGTAGGGAATACTCATCTTCGCGGAAAAGGTGCCGGGGATGACAGTATGCTCATGTCCGGCCACTGCGAGGGAATAGGTGCGGATGTCCACCCTTTCTATATCATCCGCATGATAGCCTGCCCTATACATCCTGATCGCGGCCTCTACCGAGGGATGTGTATATCTGCAGGAAGCGTAGGGCTTCGTATAAGTCTTTTCTATCGCGTAAGTTCCGCCTATCAGCGGCTTTTTCAGCTCTATCTCGTCCCTGCCGGTCATCATCTTTATGAAACCGCGGCCTCCGAGAGGATCGCTGTGGCCCCTAAAACCGGCGCGTGAGAGCTGCAGAGCAGTAAGTGCGAGCAGCGAGCTTTTCGCGACATTGTAGGGCTTCAGCTCCGAACCGTCGTCGAGCACTTTCAGCATGCCTGAGGCTGACACGGCGGCTATCGCAAAGGCATTCCTTCTCTCTTCCTTTGAAAGGCCGAGCAGATATGAAGCTGCCATCGCTATGCCCAGCACACCGCAGGTACCGGTGGCATGGTAACCCATGAGCTTATGCGCCGGCTGGATCGTCATTGCCATGGTAAAGGAGGTCTCATACCCTATCACTGCGGCACGCAGCACCTCATCTACAGTCTTATCGTATTTCTGAGCCAAAGGCAGAAGGACCGAGAATACAGGTGAACCGAGGTGGATGATGCCCGCGTTCGTTCCGTCGTCAAAATCGAGGGTGTGGGCGTTCAGACCGTTCAAAAAGACCGCTTCCTTCAGATTCGTGGTCCTGTCCATACCTATGAGATAATATTTTCCGTCCTCCGGCTCCTCTGCTTCAAAATATTTCGCGAGGCGCTCCTCATTCTTCCTGGCCCCCGCCGCGGTGACTGCCAGATAATCGAGCAGCGAAAGCTTCGCCCTCTCATATGCGGCTTCACTTACCGGCTGCTCCGCGAGCTTTTCTATCGGCTCCAGAAACAGGTCGGTCACATTGATAGTCTTGTCATTCAGATCTGTCAGCATCTTCAATACTCCTTATTGATACCGGCGAGCGGCCATGAAAATTTTTCACTGGCAAAATCTATTCCGCGTATACGGTCTACGAGTCCTTCCGCTTCTCCGGCAGAGACCGTTCCGATCGCGCAGGATAACATTTTTTCTTTCATATCCGTCCATGAGAGACGCTTTTCGCCTTCGCCCTTCGGTATGAGCACCTCCGAGGAAAACCGTCTGCCGTCAGCGAGCACCACTTCTACTGCCGTGCCTCTGATACCCTTTTTCCTGTCCTCGTAGGCAGTATCCTCTATTAGGATGATGCAGTCGGCGAGCCTTTTCTCCTCCTCCGAGATCGTGACCGAAAGCTCGCCGAAGCCGAAGCCTCCGAGCTCAAGTGCCTTTACGAGACAGTATTTCAATGAGAATTTCGCTTCGTCCGCCGACTCCGGATAAGCGATCCCTCCTGTGGATCTTATCGCGGCGGGATATATCTTCACATTTATCTCCGTCACGGAAGCCGTATCAGCGCCCTCTTCCTGAAGCATTTTTCTTATTTCGGAGGCCGCCTCTATCACGGTATGTGTATGTCTGCAGGCGGGATAGAGCTTCAGATAACTCTCGTTTATCGTAAAGCGCTCACCGAGTCCGTCGCTGATGCTGTCGATATCGGGTTCTGTCGAAAAGGCGTTGAACCAGCCCTTTTTACTCTGGAGCGGATCCTTCGGCGCGTCCTTGTGCCGTGATGCTATCGACGCGGATAAGACACCGAGCCTTGCTGCATTCGCGGGATTGATCGGCTTGCAGCTCTGACCGCTCTCGTCGATGATAATGAGTCCTCCCGACTGTACAGCCGCGAGCGAGATCGCGGCGTAAATACCGTCCGCATCCTCTCCGCGAAGCTTCGCACAGGCGGCGGCACAGGCCGCGGCGCCCGCTACTCCGGTCGAGTGAAAGCCCTTATTATAAAGCCCGGGCATCGCAGCGCCTGCCAGACGGTTGAAGACCTCATATCCCACATTGATTGCGGTAATGACCTCTGCCCATGATGAGCCCCGCTGTTCCGCGACGGCGAAGACTGCCGAGAGCACATGCGCTCCTATATGGCCTGCAGCGCGGCGGTTCCCGTCGTCCATATCCGCGCCGTGCGCATACGCTGCATTCATCCATGCGGCTGAGGATGCCGGGTACTTTTTATCAGCGAACAGGACCGAGGACTGCCCGGCTCCGCCCTCTTCCTCGAGTACAGCCGCCAGAGCTGAGTTAAAGCTCTCATTCACTCTGTATCCGGCGATGCAGGCGGCACAATAATCGGCAATGAACATGGCAGTCTGCTCTTTTGTTTCGGCAGAAAGCATTTCAGCTCTAAGTCCCGCGGCAAATTCGCTCAAAGCTCTTGTCTGATCCATCCCGTACCTCAGTTTGATTCTCTGTTTTCATCGTTCATGGTCAGACTCTTCTGCTTTTTCAGATACATATTGACCAGACCGACAAGAACGATGATATTACCGCCGTAAATGAGCCATTTGAATATCGTTTTATGAATAAAGGTGCAGATCGCCTCCGCTGCTTCTCCGCCGATGAAGAAAGCCGCAAGGAAGCCGAGGAACATGGCGCCGCCGACGAAAAGGCAGACCACTATGCCCCATCCGTATACCTTGTCCAGAATCTTTACAAGTGTCTTCATGCTTCTCTTCTCCTTTCCTTACAGTCCGAACACGGGCAGGATCTCAAGCATCATAATGAATTCCAGCACGTACTGCGCGGCGACCCACCATAGATCATTTATCAGGGTCTTCTTAAAATCGGATTCCGCGAGGCTCATTCCGGCATACATTCCGAGCGCCAGCGGCGGAGTAATACCGCACATCGTACCGCAGATGCAGGGGAGCATAGCCGCCACGAAAAGAGGATCCGAGCCGGTCGCGGCAAAGGCGGCAATAAATACCGGCCCGAAGATGACGACCTGAGAAGAGCCCGGGATAATCATACCGAGGAAAGCTGTCAAAAGAGGGATGAAAAGAGCCAGTCCGACGCGTCCCATATTCAGCGATTCAAGGAATTCTCCGAGCTGCGTCGTTACGTCGATATCGGAGAAAAGCTCACCGATCATATATCCGAAAAGGCAGGCAGCGATCGGCCCCACGAGAGATTTCATTTTGGATGCGAAGAGATCCGCGAGTTTCGGGAAACTGACCTTCTTTTTGTCCTTCGTGATGATAAGAGCATATATTGCCGCAACACCGGCGATAAAGAAGAGCAGGCAGCTGGAGAATGATTTCGCTCCTGCCTCTCCGAGCCTGAGCTTGCTGAAATCCGCAGCGACACTGTCAAAGATAAACGGCGCCAGAATGATGACCGGCAGGAACAGTCCTCTCCACCCGTTTTTCAGAGTTTCCTTCAGATTCGGGATATCCTCCTTCGCCATGGGCTTTACCTTATAGAATTTGCAGAAAGCAAAGACCATTATGACGCGCTGGATGATGAAATAGACGGCAATGCCCCACAGCACGACCCAAAACTGCCCCGTAGTCACCTCTTTGTCAAGCCCGGCCGCTGCCGCGTACGCAGTAAAAGCTCCGAGCGCTCCGACGATATTGGATGAGGGAGGGATCATGTTTCCGAGATAGCTGCTCGTAGATACGACATTCGCCGCGAGTTCGGCAGGAAAGCCTGACCGTTTCATCGCAGGGACGGTGATAACGCCTGTCGCCATGACATTGCCGGGACCGGAGCCGGAAAGGGCTCCCATGAATGAGGACGCCACTACAGACGCATATCCCGCGCCTCCCGTAAGGCGTCCGAAAAGAGCCAGTATCACGTAAATACAGGAATCGATCACCTTCGTATAGGTGAGCAGCTGGCTCATAGCTACGAAGACTATCATGGAATACAGCAGCGAGGTATTCAGGCCTCCGTCAATATAGGTCCAGATATTGCCCCAGGTATTCGTTATCGCCACAAGGAGGATGAACGAAAGGAAGAGCGCTTCATAAATCGGACGTTTAAGCAGGGTGAACCATACTATGATGAAAACCAGCATGGTTAAAAGATACCATATTGCAGCAGGCATGTTTTCAATTCCTTTCTTGCTACCAGATATTCGCATTATAAGCGAACACTCTTGATAGAGAAAGATGTATATGACATATGGCAATACTGCTATTGTAATGCAAATAATGATCCCCCGCCCCGGAAATTCTCCGGAGGCAGGGGAGGATAGTGTCAAGATTTTTGTCCGCACCCCCGCCCTAAAAATCTTGGGGAAACCCCACTAAAGTTTGGTTGCCCATCACTGTCGGGCTATGATCTGTCGGACATCGACATCCTGCAGGCTGTCACGAAATCTCTTTCCGCCTGCGTGAGGAACTGTTCCTTTCTGTAAAAAATACAGACATGACGATCCAGTGCAGAACTCACCTTTTCGCGCAGATGCCCGGGAAGCTCCATGAAAGTAACATTTTCGATTTTTCCGTAATCCGCGACATAGGTCGGTACTATAGCCGAGCCTATACCCTTTCTTACAAGACCGAGCGAGGTCTCTATGGACTGCACCTCCGCTATCTGCTTCGGTGAATCGAATTCCCTGAGTATTTCAGCCATGACCCGCCCGAGATAAAGATTCGAGCCGGGGCTGATCATCGGTGTGCCCGAAAGCACTTCTTCGGCAGTGAGTGCCTTGCAGGAGGAGGGTACCGCCAGCAATATGCTCTCTGTGAAAAGCTCTTCCCTTTCGAGGGTCGCGGTGCTGTCATTGAGCAGCGATACGATCAGGTCGAGATCTCCGCGCAAAAGCTCATCATACAGCTGCTTCGTGGTCCGCTCGCGGACCGTGATCCTCGCCTCGAGATTGAGTCTCCTGAATTCGGAAATAATCTGCGGCAGCATGTACGCCGCTCGCGTGGGACTCATCCCGACTATGACCTCCGACTCCTGTTTTGACTTCAGCTCGCTCAGTTCCTTGTCAAGCTGATGATAGGTATCGACTATCCTTCTGCCGGAAGCGATGTACCTCTCGCCTGCGGGCGTGAGCCTGATGGGAAGAGTCGTCCTGTCGAATAATTCTATTCCGAGCTGGGACTCGAGATTCGCCAGATATTTTGACAGAGTGGGCTGCGCCAGGCCTAGAGAAGCGGCAGCACCCGAGATGCTCCCGTTCCTCGCAATCTCTATTACTAATTCAAACTGGCGTATGGGGTTCATTTTTCGCGTTTTTTCTTAAACTGCTCCCATGTGGAGGCTGCGATCTCGTCCGGGAGCTCCTGATTGGTGAATTTCTGATTCTGTCCCTTGGTCATGAGTCTGAGAGCCAGAAGCATATCGAATCTGCCTACGACCTTTGCGGGATTGCCGGAAGCAACGGAATTCTCGGGAATGTCGGTAGATACCACGCTGCCCGCAGTGATGATGCAGTTTTTATTTATCCTGACGTCGGGCATTACCACGGAATTCATGGCGATGAACACATTGTCCATGAGTTCCACACAGCCGACGCGCTCCGTGGGTCCGAAATCCTTATCGGGCTTCGTTTTCGCGAGGAATCTGTTCAATACATCGTGCGTAACGATATGGGCCGTCTTGTGGACGACGACATTGTCATGCAGCACGATGAGCTTCGGGTACAGCGGTACGAGCCAGGGGCCCCAGATACAGTTTTTGCCGATACCTCCGAGGATATCATGTTTTTTGAGATATGCTGTCCTCTTTTTCGGCCTTCTCATGAGGAGAAGCCTTGTACTGTGATACAGTCTGCCGAGCTTCATTTCGTCTCCTTATTTTGTCAGCCTGTCGACCATCGCCGTCATGGCTTCTACCGAATTAAAGTTTTCGGGTGAGATATCGTCGATGCTGACTTCGATCCCGAAGGTATCCTCGAGAGAGGTGATGGTGAACATAAGCTCCATTGAATCGAGATATCCGTCGGTCACTATGGTCCCGACATTCTCAAGGTTTGCCGTGGGCTTGATATTCCTGAGCATTTCGAGGATCTGTTCTTTTGTAGTCATTTTATTCTCCTTTTTTCTTACGTAGTATCGTCTGTCGCCTCAGGTGACTTCATTACTGCATCAGTGCGCGTCTGTCGATCTTTCCGTTTCCTTTTTTGGGGATCTCGGGCACTTCTTCGATATATTTCGGCACCTTATACGCTTCGAGCCTCTCAGCTACAAAATCCGCTATGGACCCGACATCGAGCGAGAATCCCGGGTTCAGCGAAACGAACATCTTCACGACCCTGCCGTATACCCTGTCATCATAAGGAACACATACGCATTCTCTTACCGACGGATGCCTGAGCGCGACATCTTCGACCTCGGTAGGAGCCACCTTAAATCCTCTGATATTGATGACATCATCGCTTCTTCCGGCAAAAAACAGGTTACCGTCCTCATCGAGATAGCAGAGATCGCTCGTATGGATGAAGCCGTCGCTCTGCTTGATCGCCGCGGTCAGCTCCGGCTCTTTGTAATATCCCAGCATGCACATGTCGCTCTTGACACAGGCCTTGCCGGGCTTTCCGGGCTCGTGTACCTCATTTCCCTCCTCATCCAGGAGCTTTAGCTCCACCGATGAATACGGCCTGCCGAGGCAGGTGAGCTTCACTCCCGGTGCATTATAACGGCAGTTGCACACGCTTCCGGTCTCGCTGCTGCCGTAGCCCTGATGCAGATGCGTATCCGGCAGAAGGCTCATGAGAGTCTCGATGTCAGCCGAAGGGAAAGGAGCTGAGGCGGTATAAATGAACTTCAGCCTGCCGTTCAGCTTTGCGAGATCTCTTTTTGCGAGCGTGATAAGCATTTTTACGGATGCGGGCGGCAGATAGGTATGCGTGACGCCGTGCTCGTATATCGCGCCGAAAAAGGCTTTCAGATCCTTGATACCGTTCAGCAGTATGACGGTGATACCTGTAGCGAGGCACTGATGGAGCCTGTGGATACCGCCGACATGATTCATGGGTGTCGTCACGAGGAAGACCGAATCCGGCTCGAAACCGAAGGTCGGATTGATCGCCTTCATATACACATCGAGACAATGCGTCGAAAGCATGACTCCCTTTGATTTTCCGGTAGTGCCCGTGGTGAATATTATCTCTCTGCACTCATCGGTGAGTCCCTCAGGCTGCCAGCCCATGACGGGCTTTCTTGCGACTGCCTCGGGAGAGAGCCACTTTACTCCGCATTCCGGGTCCTCTGGGCAGATCGCCATGTCGGCGTCCACTGCCGCGCAGATGTCGGCGACTCTGTTCTTCGGTGCCATGCTTTCTACCGGGATGTGCACCGCGCCGATCCCCAGTATGGCATAGAGCCTTACCGCAAAGGCGATGTCATGAGCAGCCATCGAGACCACATGGGAGCCCTTTTTCACGCCCTCCGCCTCCAGGAAGGCTGCCGTTTCGGAAACCGCCCTGTATAATTCCGCATAGGTGAGCTTATCGTTTCCGGCTATTATCGCTGTCTTATCCGGGAAAAGGCCGGCATTCTTCTCTATCAGTTCAACAATGGAATATTGCCTGGCTGCTTCGTTTTCGCATACATGCGTATTCATGATCTCCTCCTGTTGCATTACTATAGCGCGTTCATATACCGCTTCATATCATTTCACCGTTACCGCTTTTTTCATGTACGGTCCCGTCTCGACCGGCTCCAGCGTGAGCGGCTGCGTATTCCTGCCGTTCAAGAGGATCGCCGAATAGTACAGCATACAGAACATTCCGTGCGTGTGCGCGCTGAAAAGCGACATCACGAGGAAGAACAGCGCCATTGTAGAGTAAGCGAACCGACTTTTCACCGCACAATACAGATACACCCAATCTACAAGGAGAACGCCGATGATCCCGTACTCATAGAACACCTCGTAAAAGCTCGATATGCTCTTGGATGAGGAATAGCTGTCTGCCACACCCGTCAGATATTGCGAAGGCTTCATCTGGGATATCAGCTCAGTTCCGCCGTTCGTACGTCCCTCGATGGCGTTCGTGGAGTTCCTTGCCACAAATATCCTGTCAATATTCGTTTTTATGAAAGGTACCGTCAGATACAGTATCAGCAGCAGGAATATCCCCGCGAACAGCGCCAGCATGTTCGATACCCGCAGGATGTTCCGAAGTCTGAACTTAAGCGCGGTTCCGTGATTCTTGCACAGGAAATATCCGCACCAGACCGCCACTGAGGAAACCATGCCCATTCCCGAGGTGGAGCAGAAAAGACCGACCGTAAGCAGCGCGGCTGTCCTGATGCGCCACTTTGATACAGGCGGGCAGAGCAGCAGAATAAATATCAGCGGGATAAAATAGGTGAACATGTGCGAGGGCTCGAGGAAAAACGCGCAGGGCCTGTAAAAGCTCGTGATCTTTCCCGTGATGGAGGACCGGCCCGTATTGGCATGTACCACCCACTGCTGCGCCCAGTCGGCGAGCAGGGAGGTCGGGACGAGCTTTATATGGACGCCCGTCGTGTAATACACCAGTGTCTGGAGGATTATGAGCACACTTGCTATCCTCGCTACACACAGGGCCGTCTTTATTATCGTCCTGACATTGATGCACTCAAAAGAAAGGCCGAGGTAATATACGATCAGTATCCCGTTTTGCACGACCTCCGTGAGCGTCGTTCCGTGAGCTATTATTCTGTAGAGGAAAAACATTATGGCCCCGGCGACAGCGACAAGATTCGTCATCCTGAACTTTTTCGTCCTGAAGATCTTTATCAGGATATAAGGGCAGAAAACGATCAAAAACGTGATACTGAGATTGAACAGCGGTCCCTTGTAATGCTGCAGGATATTTCCCAGAGCGACGAATACGGCACAGGCAGAGTCAAGCGCACGGTTGTTTTTACTGCCGAAATTCACAAAAACCGACAGTTCCTCTTCCGTCCTGCGATTGATCCGCCTTATTAATCCGTTTTTAAAACCGACCCTGATCTTCAATCCTTTTTCTCCGGCTTAGCTTTCTTTTTTCTGAGGAAGCCCTTTATCGTCGCTCTGTATTTCCAAAGCACCGTGCACAGGGCTGCCGCGAATACGACGATCAGTACGTATCTTATAATGCTATGGGCATACAGGAACTGGCTGATGATCATGAAAACGGCCACGACACCTATTAGCGCCGCATAGCCCGGCAGATTGATCGTGTCCGCGAAGCCGCACTGTCTGACAAGCAGATAGTTAATAACGAACAGCGCCGCGTAAGATACGATATTGATGTAAGGCAGGCAGGTGATGCCGAAGATCGGGAGCAGCCATACCTTCGCGCCGATATTCAGGGCGGCGACCACACCGTTGAATACCGCCGTCTTCACGACATTCTTGTCGTATGTAAGGATTATCGTAAATACTGAGATCGTAGACTGAATCATGGTATAGAGGATCATCC
>JAZRWL010000013.1:0-10303 GCA_045599685.1 Lachnospiraceae bacterium | reverse complement strand
CAGTACCTCCGCCACTACTGCCTCGAGGACACCGTTAAAGCTCACGACTCCGGCGATCACGTCGATGACCGCGTCTCCGGAGATCCCCATCGCCGCCGCATAAGCATCCTTGTACAGGACATATATTCCGCCCATCACGAGGATTGTATTGGTAAATGCACCGCAAAGCCCCGCATATGCGAAGGCGAGCTTTTGCGGAGACGTTTTCTTCGCGAAGACGCGGAGAAGCACGAAGGCCGCACAGCCGGTCACGAGTCCCGCGATGACCGCAGGGGCGCCGCTTTCTTCGCTCAGCCTGTTTATGAAGAGCCATATGGAAGCAGCGAGGATGATCGATGCGGCGAGCTCTGATGCGATGCGGATACGCTCGTCCTCCTTTGAGAGCAGCCCGCGCAGGAAACGGAATACATAATAGGGCACGACGCCTACGAGTATGCGCGGCACGAAGCCGATCAGGATGCTGCGTATGATCCCAGTCCAGCCTACTACCCCATAGGCGAGTACCGGCGAAAAGACAAAGGCCGAGAGCGTAGCCGCCCTGAAGGTATTGTTCAGAAAGCTTGTAAAACCGAAGACAAAGCCCAGAAAAGCGCCCTTTTTCGGGCCGAGAAAAAGTGAGCCTATAATGACGGGAATGTGGATAACAGTCGCATTGATGACGACTAAAGGGATGTAACCCAACGACGTAAAAGTCATGACTGCGATGATCGCGGTAAAAAGTCCCGTGAGCACCAGCCCGGTGATCTTTTCGTTTTTCATTGACATATGCTCCTTGTGTTATTATTCCGCATGAGCGGATACAATACAGGATAATTATAGCACAAGAATCGCAGATGTACAGAGATTACGGGGAAGGCTGTGCGGTACGATAGTGGCATAAAAAACCGGGAGGAAAGTCCTCCCGGCAGAAAAATGTTCAATATCGTTTATTTCGTCGCTTTGCAGGATACTATCGCGGATTCCGGACCCTTTACGACATTGCCGTTATACTTTGAATACGCGGCTATCTTGTAATAATAGGTCTTCCCGTTCGTCAGTCCGGAGACATTCTTATAGGAGGTCGTGCTGCCGGAGGTGATATCCTTGATCAGCGTGTAGGTACCGGTCTTGCTGGTGGCCCTGTAGATGCGGTAGCCGGTGGCTCCGGTGACCTTTGACCAGGTGAGCTTGATCTTCTGTGAGCCTGCGGCGGCTGCCTTCAGAGTCGAGACCTTGCCTACGGCACAGACACGGCTGACAGGCGAGCTGTTGCTGCCGAGGACGATATTGCCGTCGGCGTCATAGGCGTAGGCGCGGACCTTGTAATAGTAGGTTTTTCCGTTCGTCAGTCCGGAGACGTTCTTATAGGAGGTCGTGCTGCCGGAGGTGATATTCTTTATGAGAGTATAGGTACCTGTCTTGCTCGTGGCTCTGTAGATACGGTAGCCGTCGGCGCCGGTGACTGTCTTCCAGGAGATCTTTATCGCCTGTGATCCGCCGTTTGAAAGCGTTACTCCCGCAGGAGCGGCATAGGTGAAGTAAGGATAGAGAATGTAGGTCTTGCCGCCGATATCGGAATAACCGCTACTGACCTTGACATAATAGGAGTCACCCTTCTTGATCCCGTAGGTGGGCAGGCTCACAGAGGCATTGTCGCTCAGACGGACATCCCAGGAGCCGAGCTTTTCGTAATCACTGTTCTTATAGCGATACAGGCTGACGGTCCAGCGGGGATAGCTGTCCGCGATCGTCGTATGTTTGAAGGAAAGCTGCAGGAAGCCGTCGTGTGTCGCCGTAAACTTGTAATAGTCATCATCGTTATTGTTTGTAAGGGTGCCGTAATACTTGTTGTTTGCGGTAAGCTTCGTAGCCGTCGAGTATTCGTTGTTGAATTCCTTTTCGTAATAATCAGAAGCGGTGAAGGCCGCGTTGACGATATAGGTTTTCCCGTCGGCAGAGTAACCGTTATCGACACTGATGTAATAAACGCCGTTCTTGACCGCACCGACGAAGGGGAATGAAACGGAGGACTTATCATTAAGCTGTATATTTCGATGTCCGATCTCTTTCAACCCGTTGTCATACTTGTATAAGGTCACATACCAGCGACTGCTGCTTTCGGCGTAGGTGTGCTTGAAGGAAACGGAGAGCTTGCCGTTTGCGGGGGCAACAAAACGGTAGTAGTCGATATCGTCACCTGTATTGAGCACGCCGGTATAATTCTTGCCGCTTGAAAGCTTCGTGGCGGTCGAATAATCGTTATTGAACTCCTTTTCGAAAAAGTCGGATTCCGTAAAGCTCGTCTGGATCAGATAGGTCAGTCCCTGGACTCCGTAGCCGTTATCAACTTTTATAAAATAAACACCGCCGCTCACGGCTCCGGTGAAGGGAAGGGAGACGGAAGAGCTGTCATACCTGTTCACACGTCTTCCGAAGATCTCTTTCAGCTCGCCGTCATATTTGTACAGGGTCACATACCAGTAATCGCTGTTTTCGGCGTAGGTGTGCTTGAAGGAAACGGAGAGCTTGCCGTTCGCGGGGGTTTCTATGCGGTAATAATCCCCGTCGCTGCTCGTATTGAGCACGCCGGTGTATGTCTTTCCGAGAGTAACCTTCGTGGCGGTCGAATAGCTGTTATTGAATTCTTTTTCGAAATAATTCGACTCGGTGAAGGTCGCCTTTACGGAATAGGACTGTCCGCTGACGTTCCATCCGTTCTTAACACGTAAATAATATACTCCGCCTTTTACGGCACCGACGAAGGGCAGAGTGATCGAATCCTTGTCGCTTAGAGCGACGTCACGGTTGAAGATCTCGACGAGACTGCCGTTGTCGTATTTTTGTATAGTTACATCAAAATCACAGTCGCTCTCGGCGTAGGTGTGGCCGAAGGAGAAGGACAGCTTGCCGTTCGCGGGAGCGGTAAACTTGTAATAGTCAACATCGCTTGTGCTGCTGATATATCCCGTGGTCAGGACACCGCTCGAGATGGTATCAGCGGTCGTATAGGTACCGTTGTCCTCGGATTCAGCCGCAGCGAGGGCGGTGATGCCGAAGGCCGCACATAATAATAACAGGATTGCGGCCGTCCAGAGAGATCTGACAAAATGTTTCATAGTTACCTCCTGAAATTCAATTTATATAAATATAATGTTATACTAATAATAAGTCAACAGTAAGGGCCTGGGATAAAAGATGTGTTGCAAGCAAAAAACCTCCCCGCCAAGGGGAGGTTTACTGCGATGCCGTGTCCGGCTGCCCGCATTATCGTTTTTCAGGATCAGGTGCTGTCAGTGGATAAAAATGACTCTGACCGGCTCCCTGTCGCCCGCGTCGCGCAGCACGTGCAGGAGCTGATCACCGTAGCCGCCGAGCTGATCGAGGAGCTCCTTCGTATTCTTTACGAGGATGAAGTCAGAGCCGCCCATCTCGGAGAGGCAGTCGTAGAGTGCGTCGAGATTCCTGCCGTAATACTCCGGGAGATCCAGTGAACGCGCCAGATAATCGTGAGCTGCAGCTCTGTCGGTCATCATTTTTCCGTCTAATATAGTAAGTTTCATGCTCAGTCTCCGCTGTAGAGCTCCGTGAAGCTCTCATAATGGTCATCCGTGTAATAGATGTGTCCGTCGTTCGAATATATGATGCGCTTCGCTCCGCGGCTGCTGCCGAGGGTGTCTATATCGCACTCGTAGTATTTAAGCCCCTTTTTCTGCGGCAGCAGGCCCTCGTAATTACCGAAGCGGTCGCCGCCGATCACGCAGCCGGGGAGATATCTGTCCACGTTGCCGCCGCTCCAGCCCGCGTCGCGCGCCTCGTCTTTTGTGACGAAATTCGCGGGGAGATGGCCGTAGGTGTGCAGGTAAAGAGCGACCTCATCCTTTGAATAATAATACCCGTCCTCATCTATCGCGGCTTCTGTCGCAGCCTCTGTGGTGGTCTCCTCCGTGGTGACGGGAGCAGCGGTCTCACTTTCAGTGACGGGAGCTGCCGTGGTTTCTTCGGCGGTGGGAGAGGTCTCCGTCGCTTCCTCAGTGGCGGGAGCTTCCGAAGCAGTCGTTTCTCCGGATGGATCTGACTCCGTTTCAGTGGCTTCCGCGGTATCGGGCTCTGAGGATTGAGGTACCGCGGTCTTCTCCGCAGTCGTGGCGACAGGGAGATAAGCGGTAGTGATGGGCTCCTCCTGCGGCTTCGGCATCTGAGTACAGCCCGCGAAGAGCAGGGCCGCGACGAGTGCGGCAAGCAGGAGGGAAAGTCCGCTCAGGACTCCGGAAAAGCGTTTATTTTTCATCAGCCTGTGCCTCTTTGTCAAAACGCTTGTTCCTGAAGTAGACCACGATGATCGCGCCGACCATGATGAGGTTCAGAAAATAGAATATCAGTACGTACCATTTCGTCGAAAAGCTCGCCATGTAGGTGGGATTGATGAATTTTGAAATGATACCGGCTATATATCCCGAAAAGATCAGGCAATAGAAAGGAAGACTCATTCCCCTGGTCGTGCGCGATTTTATCGCTTTTACCAGATTCATCGGCCATGAGATGCCGAAACTGACGATCATAAGTATCTCGAATAGTTCTGCCATAATAAGCCTCCAGGACACAATTTTCTAAAGTATAGCATACACGGTTCAGAGTACAATAGAATTATGGTATAATATCAAATATACTAATGAAAATCCGCATGATTTTTGAGAGAAAGGAGTCGATATGGGTATTAAATGTCCGCACTGCGGCGGAAAAGCTGTATTCGACATCGCGGCACAGGCGCTGTACTGTCCGTACTGCGAAAGTGTGTCGAATGTCAGCGAGTACGATCAGACGAACGCCGCGCAGTACAACAGCGATACCTACAGCATGAATCTTTTCACCTGCCGCAGCTGCGGCGCCGAGCTCGTGGCGCCTGAGGAGCAGACCGTCGGCTATTGCAGCTATTGCGGGGGAGAGGCTGTGCTTACCCAAAAGGATACGGAATTCACGCGCCCGAAGCGCATTGTCCCATTCATGAAGACGAAGCAGAACGCGAAGAGCGCATATGAGGCGGCACTGAGGAAAAAGCTCTATGTGCCCTCGGAATTCAGGCAGGCGCTGTTCATCGAGGGCTTCCGCGGGATCTATCTGCCATATTGGGATTTTGACGTGGAAGTGCCGGACAAGAACATCAGACTTTTCGGCACGAAGGATTACACGAGCGGAAAATATGATTATCACGAGGAATATGTCGTGGAGACCACGATAGGCGGCAGGCTGCAGAGTCTCTGCTACGATGCATCAGAGGCCTTTGATGATACTATTGCCTCCGAGATAGCGCCGTTTCACAAGACAGGCGAAAGGCCGTTCTCCGAAGCTTATCTGGCGGGCTTTTACTCCGACAGGGTCACGACGGATCCGGAGATCTATGCCGACGAGGCCGTGACCTTTGCCGTGGATTCCGTATATAATGACGTGCAGAAGGCCACCGGTATTGAGCTTGAACCGCCCGAAAAGGACGAGGGTAAGCGGGCACAAATCGGTGTTACGGAGATAAAAAGCTCCGTCACGCTCATGCCGCTCTGGTTCCTCACCTGGAGGAAGGGAGATCGTGTGGCCTATTCCGTCATGAACGGCCAGACAGGGAAGCTCTCCGCGGACGTCCCGGTCGATAAGAAAAAGTTTTTCCTCGCGACTGCGGCGGGAGCGGCGGTGCTTTTCCTGGTGCTTTCGATGCTCTCGGGTTTTATCCTGCCGAAGGCGTCGGCTGTCATATCCGCGGTCTTCCTGCTTGCTTCCACGATCACGCTTTCAAAAGAGATAAAGCGTATATATCTGAAAGAAAATCACGTATACGACCTCGGCAATAAGAAGGAAGGCCGCGTAGCCAAAATGAGCCGCAGATCAGCCGCGTCAGACGATATGAAAAAGGAAAAAACGGCGGGCAAGGCAACCGGTATCGTGTCAAAAATAGTATTCTCCGGTGGCGCGGGCATCGCGCTCGTATTAGGAGTGATAAGCGTCGTGGGCGACCTGTTCGATGAGAGAGACGGGATCGGACTCGGCGGACTGGGAAAGATCGTATTCCTGATCGCACTGATACTGCAGATATTATTCGCGCTCGGTATGCTGAAAAAATCCGCGAATATGGAGAGAAAGAGCGTAAGACTGCCCGCAGTCCTCGCACCGATAGTGACCACGGCGGGACTTTTGATCTTCCTGCTATCACCTGCGGCAGATTACTGGTATTACGGCGCAGCGATACTCTGTCTCATGTCAATGCTCGTGAACGGGCTCTCGTCGGTGAATTATTTCAATTCGCTGACGACGCGCCCCGTACCGAATTTTTACGGAAGGGAGGGCGCTGACAATGCTGCGGACTAAAATATACAGGGCGGCGGCAGTCAGCCTCTCGCTCATGCTCCTGATTTTTGCCTGCGTTCCGGCTATGGCTGATACGTCTCTTGAGACTGACGGCAGATATGCCGTGATCAAAGATGAAGCCGACCTCCTGACTGACGAAGAGGAGGAGGCGCTGCTGCGGACTATGGAGCCGCTTCTCGCATACGGCGGCGCTGCTTTCGTAAGCACGGACTATAACCCCGGCTCCCCGGCGGATTACGCCGAGGATATGTACAGATCGTATTTCGGCTATGCGCCTGCTGTGCTGCTCCTCGTGGATATGGACAACCGTTATCTGCAGTTTTACGCGGACGGCAGCAGCTATGATCTCTTTACGGAGGGCCGCACGAATGAGATTGCCGACAATATCTATACCTACGCTTCGGAGGGAGATTATTATTCCTGCGCGAGGGAGGGCTTTTCACAATGCCTGACGCTCCTCGAGGGCGGGCGCATCGCTACTCCGATGAAGCATGTGACGAATGCGATCCTTGCCGTCGGTATCGCGCTCATGATCAATATCTGGATCGTTTATGCCCAGAGAAAGAAGCTCGACCCGTCGCTGTCTGTGGATACCTTTGATACGGCGCACGGCAGCGCGGTACAGCACGTCTATCCGAGAATGATGTCGCAGAAGCGCACCCGTCACACAGAAAGCTCCGGCGGCGGCGGGGGAGGTCGTGGCGGCGGAGGAGGTCACTCCGGAGGGGGCGGCGGACACAGCTTCTGAGGTTTCGCGGCAGAGATTGACAATTATCGCATTTTTGGCTTATTATTTCAATAAATAAAATTTCCGATATGTTTTCAGGAGGTTAAAAATGAAACTGATACATACTGACAATGCCCCCGGCGCCATTGGCCCCTATGTACAGGGATACATCGCAAACAACATGGTATATACCAGCGGTCAGCTGGGAGCGGATCCCGCTTCCGGAGCTCTCCCCGAGGGAATAGCCGCTCAGGCGGAGCAGAGCTGCAAGAATGTCGGCGCTATCCTCGAAGCCGCGGGCTCAGGCCTCGACCTCGTGGTAAAGACTACCTGCTTCCTCGCCGATATGGGTGATTTCGCCGCTTTTAATGAAGTATACGCGAAGTACTTCGTAAACAAGCCCGCTCGCAGCTGCGTAGCGGTAAAGACTCTTCCGAAGAACGCTCTCTGCGAGATCGAGTGCATAGCCGAGCTGCGCTGAGACTGAGAAGAGAAACATCCACAGCAAAAAGCCCCCCGCTTTGCGGGAGGCTTTTCAATTATGCAATGTTTGACTTTTGCAGCCTTTACCCCTGCAGCTGCTTCTGCTTCTTGTAGAAGGGGATGCGTATGCGCACGAAATAATAGACCATTACGAATATTCCCGAGCACATCCAGCCGACGGGGAAGCCGTAGTAAACATTTTCCACGACATGGTTGATATCCATGGAGATCGCTAAGAAGATCTGGCGGATGACCACCATTCCGGTGATGCTCAGGATGGTGACTACCACGGATTTTCCGAAGCCGCGCACCATGTTGCCGCCGATGGAATTCAGCGACTGGAAATAATACAGGGGTATCATCACCTGCATCATCGCTACTCCGTAGCTGATGGTCTCGGCGTCGGAGGAGAAGAGCTGCATGAAAACATCGGCGTAGAAATACATCGGTATGCCGATGACCGCGATACACACGAAGGCGATGGCGAAGACATATCGGATGCCCTTGAAGACACGGTCATATTTGTTCGCGCCGATATTCTGGCTGACGAAGGTGGCAAGGGCCTGTCCCAGGCTCATGGAAATGATGCCGATGTACTTATCGAGCTTTTTCGAGGCTCCGATTCCTGCCATTGCCTCAGGCCCGAACGCGTTCTGATATTTCTGTACGAAAAGATTTGAAAAACAGATGATGGAGCTCTGTATCGCCGCAGGGAGGCCGAGAAGAAGCACCTGCTTCAAAAGCTTCGGCTCGATCTTCAGATCCTTCAGCACGAGTTTGTAGGCGTCGTCCGTCAGAAGCATCTTTCGGATGATGAGCACCACCGAGAGGAGCTGCGACATGATCGTGGCGACCGCGACGCCCGTCACGCCCATATCAAAGGCTATCACGAAAAGCATATCGAGCACGATATTCGTGAAGCTCGTGATGACCAGATATATGAAGGGTGTACGTGAATCTCCGACGGCACGCAGTACACCGGAGGCCACATTGTAGATGGAGGTGAAGAGCACGCCTACGAAATAGATGATCAGATAGGTGGAGGCCTCGTCGAATACTTCCTGCGGGCAGTCCACCATCCTAAGCATAGCAGGCGTGAGCATGGCTCCTGAGAGCGCCATCACGACCCCGGCTATTATCGAAAAAAGCAATCCGGTGTGGATGGAACGGTGAAGATTGTCGTTATCCTTCGCTCCGAAAAATCTTGCGAAGAGTATGCCCGCGCCGGTCGACAGACCGGTGAAAAAGCCGACGATGAGCTGTGAGATATCGGCCGAGGCAGTGACTGCCGCCAGAGCCGTGACCCCCACGAATTTTCCCACTACGATGCTGTCCACGCTGTTGTACAGGTTCTGGAACACCTGTCCCATAAGGATCGGGAGCGCGAAAAGCACGATATTCTTTATAATACTGCCTTCAGATAGATCGTTGCTGCCTTTTTTCATCTTTTCTCCTGCCGCGATCAGATCTGATGCTTTACCACGGCGTATTCATTGTTATCCCTGAAATAGGGGCAGGTCCTGTAGTTTTCGCTTTCGAGACGGTATACGTCGTCCTCGTCCATATCCGCATCACAGTACCATTCCCCGTCCGTATCGTCGTATGCGTAATATGCGCAGTGGTCACAGATCATGAAATACCTCAACAAAATAAACGGCCACATTTGGCGTGGCCGTGCGTCGTTATCTCAGATCACTTCAGGATCTGGATCTTGCTGATCAGAGGAAGTGTCTTCGCCTGTCCCTGAGCCGCATATACGATGCCGAGGATGGCGAGAACTCCGATGGCTACCTCACAGAGCCACAGGATCACGATGAAAACGATGCCGACAAAAGGGATGATCCCCAGAATGCCGAATACGAGGCCTACCGCAATCTCCGCGATGCACAGGACCAGACCCTGATTGGCATGGAACTTTGCAAAGGGCGACTGAGGCGCACCGAGGATCGGAACGAGTACAAGGATACCGAAATAAGCAAGGATTGCCATTACTTTGTTGTCAGAGATATCCTTGGGGTCGAAGGATGATGTGTAGTCGGTGGAAGAGAATAATGAATTGTTTTCTGCCATGGGAAACCTCCTGGTTTTTTCTCAACAGATTATTGCATAATACGGGGACAATTTCAAGACATGCACGGATTTTTATTGGCTTATGGTAGAGGCCGAAGAATAGCCGCTTTTCATACATTTCCCGCTCCGGAAATGATGAAAGCACACTTGATCCGTGTTTTTTTCACCCGAACATGCCAATTTCCTCCCGTTTCCTGGCTGCGGCGCCGTCCGGTCCCCGGCACGGACAGGCTCCTGCCTGCGTCCGGCGGTTTTTGATATTATGATAATATAGGAAAGTCGGATTTTTTCGGGAAGAAGACAGCTGCCCGCAGCGTGCGCGGAATTGGTATAAAAAAAGCGGTTTTCTGCCGGAAAACGTTATTTTATTAAAGGTTCAAGGTTTACTTCTTAAGGACGTTTTGATATATTTAATATGATTTTGTTTTTATGAATCGGGTAATGAAAGGAGCTAAGATATGGCAACATTCATCACGGAACCGTCACGTACTTTTAACGAATATCTGCTCATTCCGGGATATTCATCCGCGGATTGCATCCCCGCGAATGTCAGCCTGAAGACCCCTCTCGTCAAGTTCAGACAGGGTGAGGAACCGGCTATCACCATGAATATCCCCATGGTATCGGCCATAATGCAGGCGGTATCGGACGACAGACTGGCTGTGGCACTGGCCATCGAGGGCGGCGTGTCCT
>JAZRWL010000012.1:0-6398 GCA_045599685.1 Lachnospiraceae bacterium | reverse complement strand
GACATTATCTCCCGCTTACTGCGCGGCGCCGATGAAATCATTCACGTCCTCACGGCGTATGTCAATGTGTTCAATAGTATTCTCCCAGCTGCAGGCCGTTTTGCATCAGCTTTTCCAGCGCTGCCCTGCCGTCCAGGCCTTCAAGATCAGCCAGTGTGAGCGTTCCAGGCGTGATCGCTGCCATGGTCTCATCCGGTCCTGTTTCCGCCGCCGGGGTCTCCTTCGGCACAGTTTCAGATTCCGAAGCCTGTGTGGCCTCGTCTGCTTCTGTGCTGCCGGTGACCCCGCCGTCCGCTGCGCAGGCGGAAAGCAGAAGAAACAGGAGCATCACAGCGAGTATAATAATCGCTTTTCTTTTATTCATACAGCAACCTCCCCATTTTCATCATGTAACATTAAATCAGCAGAAATCTATGTTTGTTCATTTGTTTTATTTGTAATATCATTATTAACCGCTGTTTTCAATACAGCCTTCTTTCTCCCCCTTCCCCCTGTCACTTATCATGTCCTGCTCCACCTCTCTGATATAATAATTCGAGGCTTCCTTCTGTTACGGATCCGCGCTACCGCTTCCTCTGCACTTTATACAAAAAAAAGAACATATACATATTATATTATGTTATAATGTGCAAATAAATAATACTCTCATTCAGTCCGATATCATTTTTCGGGCTGATACAATTCAGTATTCATCACGTTTCGATACATGAATCATCGTTCGATCTGAAATGAATACCGCAATGATAAAAGAGGATACTATGTTGAAATCAATCGCTTTTTCTGCGCCAACGAAGCCGTTCAGGTTTATCTCCGCAATGCTTCTCATGCTCATTCTGCTGATCATTCCAACAGTCCCGGATGTCCGTGCACAATCAAATTCCGACAACTTCTACACAAAAAGCTACGGGACTGATGACGGCCTGAGCTCGACCGAGATCAATGCCATCGCTCAGACCGATGACGGGTACATCTGGGCCGCCGCATATTCCGGTCTGTACAAATTCGACGGTATGCAGTTCAAACAGGTGCTTAAGGAAGAAAAAATCCTGAGCGTAATGTCCCTGTACAATTCTCAGGACGGTCACCTCTGGATCGGCACGAATGACCGAGGTCTCGCCTGTTATGATACGGTCACCGGCGAAGTGGTTTTTTATTCGACAGACGATGGGCTCGGCTCAAACTCAATACACTGCATCTGCGAGGATAGTGACGGTACCCTTTACATCGGCACGACGAATTCCCTCGATTACATCGCCCCTGACGGTTCCTTACACTCATTCGAAAGATTTGCCGACAACAGCTTTATCCGCAGCCTGTGCTGTCTTGACTGCGGGACCGTCGTCGGTGCGACAAACGCCGGTACTCCGTTTTATATCAAGGACAAAACGCCCGTGATGTTCGATGACTGCTTCGAAAACGGGACATATATAAACTGTGTCGCCGTAAAATCCGATTCGCACGCCCTCTTATCCACCTTTGACAACAGAATCTACGAGGCGCGTTTTGACGGAAGAGTACCTGTCGTCCGCTTCTTCGGCAGCACCGGCGATATCTCCGGCGTATGCGCTATCAGAAGACAGCCAGAACGCGAGCTCTATTTTATATGCGCCGATACGGGTTTCGGATACATGGATCCCGAGGGAAATTTTTATCCTATCCGGGTCAACGGCTTTGACTCGATGATATGCGATACTCTGGAGGATTACCAGGGCAATATCTGGTTCGCATCCAACAAATACGGTGTACTGAAGCTTTCCGATAATCCCTTCTGCACTCCCGCCGCCTATTCCGGAAATGGCTCACATATCGTCAACAGCATCACCAAAGTAGGCGATTATCTCGTAGTCGGCTGTGATGACGGGATCTTCACATATTACCCCGGTACGGATACCATATCGAAGCTTCCGTGGCAGTCCGCCTTCGAAGACGTAAGAATCAGGAATATCTTCTGTGACAGCAGGGGACAGATCTGGGTGAGCACCTACGGAAACGATGGTCTGGTCATGGTAGGCCATGCCGGCAACAGGACCGTCTTCAACCAGCAGTCCGGAAACGCTGTCGGCAGCCGTTTCCGGCTCGTAAAAGAGCTGAGTGACGGCACGATACTCGCCGCCTCCAGCACCGGCCTCACCTTCATAGAAGGCACCGAGACAGTCGCCATGCTCGATGAAAGCGACGGTCTGTTATCTCCTCAGATACTCTGCCTGTGCGAGACTCCCGGGGGCGACATCCTCGCGGGCAGCGACGGGGGCGGCATATATGTGATCAGCGACCGAAAGATCGTGGACAACATCGGCGTCGATGACGGTCTGGAAAGCCTCGTCATCCTGAAGATCGTACCGTGCGCCGGAGGATATATCTACATCACGAGCACCGCGCTTTACTACGATAACGGGCAGGAAATAAGGTCCCTTTCCAACTTCCCCTATAGCAACTGCTTCGATGTCTATTTCTCGGAAAACGGCCAGGCCTGGGTGACCAGCAGCGCCGGTATATACATAGTGGATACGAACGATATGCTGAACGATCAACCGGGATACCCATACATCCTGCTCAATCAGTTCAGAGGGCTCGACGCGAAACTGACCTCCAATTCATTTTATCATGTTTCGTCCGACGAGACTCTGTATCTGTGCACGAGCGACGGTATCAGGTCTGTATCCATTCCCGATTTTAACGCGCTCTCGACCGACAGTACTATCAAGGCCCATATCCAGTCCGTAATCGCCGATGAGGTGCCGGTTCTGCCCGACGAAAACGGGACATATATCATCCCGAGCGGGACAAAGCGTATCACCGTCTATCCTGCCGTCCTGAACTACAGCCTGACCCTTCCGAGTATTCATCTGTGGCTCGAGGGCTTTGACGATACCGGCGTTACCTACTCTCAGATGGAGCAGAATAAGGTCAGCTTCACGAATATCAGCCCCGGAGCTCACACGCTTTACCTGCAGGTCCTCAATGAAAAGGACCGTTCGATCATAAACGAGGTCTCTGTCGATATCTGGCGTACCGCCGCTTTCCATGAATCGATCTGGATGTACATATGCATTAGCCTGGCTCTGATCCTAACCACTCTGATCTTCTCGAGATTCCATCATTACAGGATAATCAAAAGACAGTACCAGGTAATAAAGGATGCTAAGGAAGATGCTGACAGGGCGAACCGTTCAAAGAGCTTTTTCCTCGCCAGGATGTCCCATGAGATACGTACACCCATCAATTCCATCCTGGGCATGAACGAAATGATCCTCCGTGAAAGCGAATCGGAGGTGATCCGGGGATATGCCGAGGACATCGATACCTCAGGCAAGACACTTATCTCCCTTGTAGACGAGATCCTCGATCTGACGAAGCTCGAATCGCAGAAGACCGAGCTGAACGAAGCAGAATACAGCCTTACAGAAATGATACAGGAGGTCTTTTCGACACTTCAGCTAAGAGGCGAGGCCAAGGGGCTCAGAATAATCGGCGATATCGACGAGAATCTGCCCGAGCTGCTGATCGGCGATTCGCTGAGGATCAAGGAGGTACTTCTGAATCTGATCTCCAATGCCGTAAAATACACGATCAAGGGCTCGATCACACTTATGATCGTGCTCACCGAGGACAATCCCGATAATGTCCGGATTCGTTTTTCCGTAAAGGATACCGGCATAGGTATCGCCGAAAAGGATCAGGAAAAGATTTTTGATGCCTTTGAACGTCTGGACAACAACAGACTGAGCGGCATCGACGGCACCGGTCTCGGTCTGAACATATGCAAGCGCATACTGGAACTGATGGATTCGGAGCTCCGGCTGGATTCGACTGTCGGAACAGGCTCTGAGTTCTCGTTCTCCGTTTATCAGAAAAAGGCTCCTGCGGAAAACTCAGAGCATCTGAAGGCCCCGCAGATCAATCACGCCGCAGAGGAAAAGGAGCATGGCAGATACATCAATCCCGACGCAAGGATCCTCGTCGTCGATGACACGCCTCTTAATCTGAAGGTCGTCAAGACTCTGCTGAAAAATACCCAGGCAACGATCGACACAGCCGCGTGCGGTAAGGATTGCATCAGACTGGCAGACAAATACAGATATGACCTCATCCTTCTGGATGACATGATGCCCGAAATGAGCGGACGCGAGACGCTCGAATGGCTAAGGAGCAACCCGAACCTTTCACAGGCATCTCCCATAGCGGTGCTCACAGCCAATGCCATAGTCGGTGCCCGTGAGGAATATCTGAAAGCAGGCTTCGACGCCTATCTTCCGAAGCCTGTCACGATGGCCGATCTGGAAAATGTCCTGACTCTGTTCATCGGAGGTAACAAAAATGCTGATAGACCGTGAGATCGGGCTGAAATACTGTGATGATGAGGATTTCTACGAAGAGATCCTTTCCGACTTCGCCGATGAGAGCGCAGAGCGTATGGACACCCTGAGAAGCTCCTATGGCAGCAGTGACTGGGAAACGTACAAGATCGCGGTCCATTCGCTGAAATCCATCTCTCTTTTGATCGGTGCAGTGTCTCTGTCCGGATCCGCGAAAAAGCATCAGGACGCCGCCGCGGATCGCGACATTGCCTTTATAAAGGAAAATTTTGACAGCCTTATGGCCGAGTATCAGGCAGTGCTCGAAGAGATCCGAAGATAATTATTTTTTCGTTTTACAACCATGCGCCTTGTGATAAAATAAATATATTACTTTTCCCTGACAAGGAGGAAACATGGATTACCAGCACATTATCGACGCAGTCATGAAGGAGCAGGGAGAGCTCGATGCTCTTGCCGCAAAGATCTATGAAAACCCCGAAACAGCGTACAATGAGGTAAAGGCCTCTGAATGGCTCTGCGAAGCCCTCGAAAAGTACGGCTTCAAGGTCGAAAAAGGCTTGTACGGTATGCCTACCTCTATCAGAGCGGAATGGGGACACGGCCATCCCGTGATCGGACTTCTGGCGGAATATGACGCTCTTCCCGGGCTTTCCCAAAAGCAGAGCACGGTCAAGGATCCCTTCGTTCCCGGAGACCCCGGACACGGCTGCGGCCACAATCTTCTCGGAGTCTGCACTCTCGCTGCCGCCATCGGCATGAAAGCCGACCTCGAAAAGACCGGTGCGGAAGGCACCGTTGTCTTCTACGGCTGCCCCGCTGAAGAGGTCCTGACAGGAAAATCCTTTATGGCAAGGGAAGGCGCCTTCAAGGAGCTCGATCTGGCCTTTGCATGGCACGGCAACAATCACAATGAGGTCACTCTCGGTATGGGAGGCGGCCTGAACAGCGCCATCTTCCATTTCAGCGGAAAGACCGCTCACGCATCCGCGGCATGGCACGGCCGTTCCGCACTCGACGCGGTGGAGCTCATGAATATGGGCGCGAATTATCTGAGGGAGCATATCCCGGATATCGCAAGAGTCCATTATGTATACAAGGAAGCGGGCGAGGCCCCCAATATCGTTCCCGACAAGGCCTCTGTCTGGTATTATGTCAGAGCCCTGCACAGATGGGAAGTCGATGATATCTATGGCCGCCTCGTAAAGATCGCAAACGGCGCTGCCATGATGACCGAAACCAATGTCGAGATCGAATTCCTGGGCGGCTGCTACAATACGATGAGCAACAAGGTACTCGCGGATGTTCTGGCGAAGACCTATCATCTCGTACCCGCCGCGGAATATACCGACGAGGAGCTCGAGATCGCGGACAAGCTGAATCAGACCATGCCCGAATACGGCGTAAAGAAGCCCGTGGAGCCCATCCACACCGGCTTCAATTACGATCCGGCTCTGTACATCACCACCCCCGGCTCAAGCGACGTAGGCGATGTACAGCATATCGTTCCCTGCCAGATGATAGGTACTGCGAGCCAGAATATCCTCGGCACCAATCACACCTGGCAGACTACCTGCTGCTCCGGCAACGGTATCGGCTTCAAGGGAATGCTCAGGGGCGGTATCTGGATGGCTATCGCCGCAGGAGAATTTTACAGGGACAAGGCTCTCGTCGAAGAGGCCAAGAAAGTCTTCGCAGAGGATATGAAGAACGACGGCGAAGTCTACAAGTGCCCTATCCCTCAGGGTATCCCCGTACCCCAGCCCAAGAACAGATAAGGTACAGTCATATTAAAAAATCAAACAGCCCGGCACGGTGTTTCCTGCCGGGCTTGTGATTTCCGAGGTCACAAGGAGGATAAAAATGAAACTCATCCAGCTCGAAACGCCCGCTCTCGTCGTGGACAAAAAGATATTCGAGAATAATCTGCTGGCAATGGAAAGACTCTTATCCGGCACGAAGCTGAAGCTCAGACCCCATTACAAATCCAACAAGTGTGCTGAGATAGCCGCGATGCAGCTGAAACACGGCGCTATCGGCATCACCTGTGCGAAGCTCAGCGAGGCCGTCGACCTCGCCGAC
>JAZRWL010000011.1:0-11353 GCA_045599685.1 Lachnospiraceae bacterium | reverse complement strand
TTCTGACCGCCGGAGAGCTCTCTCGGGCGGGAATCGACCTTGTCCTCGAGCCCGACGAGCTTCAGCAGCGAAAGGATCTTTTCCCGCGCTTCGGCTGTATTAGTCTTCATTCCCCAGAATTTCATCGGCAGAGCCACGTTCTCATAGACCGTAAGTCGGTCGAGCAGATTGAAATTCTGGAAGATCATCCCCATTCTTTTCTGAAGCTCGCGAAGAGCCTTTTTATCACTCTGCGACACGGGGATACCGTCTACCGTGATCAGGCCGGAGTCGTAGGGCTCCAGCCCGTTCACACAGCGAAGCAGCGTGGATTTGCCCGCGCCGCTTTGCCCTATGATACCGTAGATATCGCCCTTTTCTATATGAAGAGTGATCCCGTCAAGTACTTTTTCTTCGCCGAAGCTTTTGCTCAGCGATATTATATCTACCATAAATACTCCGTATCAATTGATCTGGTCCGAGGTCACGAAGGAGGTGATGACAGCTCCCTTATAAGTATCCTCGATGAATTTTGCGACTTCGTCGCTCTGGATGGCCTTTACAAGTGCGATGACCTTTTCATTTTCCTCATTGCCCTCTTTTACTACGATAAAATTCGTCCTCTTTATCGTAGCCTCCTCATCGAAGGTCTCTACGAAAATCGCCGGATGGTTCGCGGGAAGCTCGGCGCCGAGCGCGTAGTTGCCGTTGATTATAGCCGCAGCCACGTCGGGAAGCGTGTTCGGGAGGTTTGCGGCCTCATTCACCACGATCTTCAATCCCCTGGGATTGGTCCCGGAGTTATCGTTGAAATCGAGATCGGTAAGCTGGCCGTCCTTTCCGGGATCGGTGAGCAGTCCTGCCTGGATGAGTACATTCAGCGCTCTGTCCATATTGTCGGTGTCGTTCGGGATCGCGATTTCATCGCCTTCTGCGAGCTCTGAGATATCTGTGATCTTCTCGGAATAGATACCCATGGGTTCCACATGGACTCCGCCGATCGCCTTCAGGTGCAGACCGCTCTCGGCATTCTGAGAATCCATATATCCGAGCGTCTGGAAGTAATTCGCGTCGAGCTCGTCCGCCTCGAGTGAGGTGTTCGGCAGAACATAATCGGTAAACTCAACGATATCGAGAGTATATCCCTCATCCTTCAGTACCTCGGCGGCGACATTCAGGATGTCTACCATGGGAACGGGATTACAGCCTATCTTTATGACCTTTTCCTCGCCGGTCTCTTCGGCAGCCGCGTCATCGGCCGCTCCGCAGCCCGTATACAATCCCGAAAGCAGCACAAAAGCTAATAAAACACTGATCAATCTTTTCATTTCATACTCCTTTTATCTTCTTTTTTCGGTGCCGCTTCAATATATCCAAGACGGTAAGGCTTTGCAAATACGCAAATCAAATACTGAGCTATAGACTATGTCTATAGCTCAGCGTTTGCATACATATTTAATTATAGGTCGGTCTCAGTCTCCTATGACATCCCGGAAGAATCTCAGGGCGTTTCCGGAGATGAGCTTGTCCATTTCATCGGCGGTGAGCACCTTTGAGATCTCATCCAACAGTCCGGGATATCCTGAGCAGTCCTTCATTTCAAGCGTGCTGCCTATTCCGTCGAAATCGCTCCCCATCGCGAGGATATCGGAGCCGGCGACCTTTTTCATATGCGCCAGATGACGTGCTATATCGGCGTTCGCCGTATAATTCGAGCCGGGGTTCAGGAAACCTGCGCAGAAATTGATGCCGACGATACCGCCGTGATCGGCTACCGCCTTTAACTGCTCATCCGTGAGATCACGGGGATGGTCACAGAGTGCTCTTGCGCAGGAATGCGTGGCAAGGAAGGGCTTTTTTGAATACTTGGCCACATCCCAGAAGCCTCCCTCAGACAGGTGCGACACGTCCACGCCCATACCGAGCTCGTTCATACGCTCGACGGTCTGTATGCCAAAGTCCTTCAGGCCGAGCTTCATGAGCTCCGGATCAGCCGAATTCGGGAAGCCCACGGAATTCTCCCAGTTCCAGGTGAGTGACATGAGGCGCACGCCGTCATTGAAGAATTCATCGACGCGCTCGATCCTGCCGAACAGCGCGACGCTGTCCTCTACTGTCAGTATCCCCGACATCAGCCCGGCCTCATGATTGGAAATGATGTCAGCAGCGCTGCAGGCGGGCGCGATCAGGTCGGAATTCACTTCCATTTCACGGTAATAAGCCGCCTTCGCCTTTTGATAATACTCATAGGGCTCCAGTCCGCATGCCGCGTCCGAACCGTGAGTGGGGATGTAAACGGCATAGCACTGAGCGCCCATCCCGACCTCCTTCATGCGGTCGAGCGCGAGATGTCCGTCGTTTTCACGCAGGCTGAAGGTGTCATCCCGGACGCAGCCCATCAGCGTGTCACAATGCAGATCGATGATCCCGATATTACTCATATTCTTACCTCCGAATCAGATTTTTATCGTAAAGCCCGGATACGGGCATATCCTGCTCAAAGCAGGTGGCGTTCCAGCTCCTTGCGGCCACTGATGCCGAGTATCTGATATATCGCCGAGAGTGTCTGCTTTATCCTGCTTTCCGAAAGTCCCATGTAATCGGCGATCCTGCGGTTGCTCCAACCGCTGCTCGCGAGCTTTGCCACGGAAAATTCGACCGTAGACAGGCTGCGCGTGACCTTTGTCTGGTTTATCAGATTGTGAATATAAAACCAGTTTCGGCTGTAGCTGTAGGTCAAAAACTCGATCTCCTTGTAGGCCTCAGGCTCGGTGTCCTTCAGACTTATCTCCACGAGTCCCAGAAGCAGCCCGTGCATCTCGGCGAAGGGCATATAATAATGCTCTTTTTTCGCGAGAGACCAGGCCTTCTGGAAATGTCTCCTCGCCTCGCCTACACGGTCCATATGCATTAACGCCACGGCACACATGAGATTCAGATATATATACGGCAGAGTGAAGGTCTCCGAATACATTTCCAAAGCTATGAACGCACTGTAATAAGCCGCCTCGTAATTTTTCAAAAGATACTGGCGCTTTGCCATCACAAAAAATGACAGGAGCTTTACTCCGCGGGGCATCATGCGGAAGTATTCCACGTAATCCACGCCGGAATCCTCGGGGATCTGGATTATCGCTCTCATGCAGAGAAGCGCGAGATTCACAGCCGCGAGCTCGGATTTTGTTCCCCCGCTGAGCCGCAGTTTCTCGCAGGTCTCACGTATCATCGTATACCGCTCCCTGCCGATCTCGATATTCCCCTGTGTGAGATTCGAAACGCAATATATGATATTCGAGGTCATACGGAGAGACACCGGCATGGAGCGAAGATAAGGCTCAGCGAGAGCCGCTGCCCTGCCGTACTCACCGCGAAAATATCTGTATTCCGCTTCGGCGATCGCCCTGCGTTCCGGCTCCGGGATCCTTTCGATGAATTCGGCGCCGTTTCCGAAATGCTCCGAATGACAGAAAAGCGGCATGAAATAATCGACCTGCGCCGCCCCTATGAAATCCTTCAGCACAGTCACGTCATTCATGAAAAAGCGTTGCTCATAGGAGACACCCAGAGCCGCCGTGATATCACGCAGCTCCTTTTCAGTGACCGTGTCACGCTGCAGCTTTTTCGCGAAATTCTGACGCGACTGCCCTATTTTTGCAGCGAGCTCACTGACTGTGATGCCGTATTCCCCGCACAGCCTGATGATGAGCTTACCTGTATTCATTACTGATCTTTACTTCGGTCGCTATCTCTCTCAGCTCCTGAGCGAGCTGCGGTGCCACGCCGTCCGGTACGTCGAGACCGAGCGGCGAAAAGCCTGTGATTGTCCTGTACAGGACACAGGCAGCGAGATAGGTGCCGTTTTTCGTCGGATGATAATTGTCATCGTCATACAGGGCGCCGTCGAGTCCCTCATCATGCGCTATGGAAAAGGCCGTCCCGACAGGAGCCAGCAGACCATGCGTCACACGCGCCGCATAATCACAGGAGGTCTCCATCCGGGTAAACATCTCCGCATAGCTCAGGCCCTTTCCGCGGAGCTTTTCGCTGCCGTCCTCGTAGGCCCAGGTCTGATAGATCACGGGCTTCGCGTCAATCATGCCCGCAAGCGCCTCCGACGCATCCAGATAATCGTCCTGATCGCCCACTGCATTGAAGCTCTGCTCCTGCAGCACGACATAATCCCAGCCCACAGCCTTTTTTTCGAGGAGCGCCGCGTGTAGCTCATCGTTCGGATTAACGAAATCATGCAAAAACGCGCCGCCGCGGGTCACCGAATCACACTGAAAGCCGCCGCATATCCGCTGCAGCATCCCCGGAAGATCGTTGTAAAATGTAAAGCTGTTGCCGATAAACAATACCCTTCTCATGACTGTTCTCCCGTGAAAAACTCGTTTTATATTTTGATTATACGCCGCGCAGGACCAAATCACAAGAAAAAGCGGATATGTCCCGTATCACGCGCCGTTGATGTTTGACAACTCTCATATGTTATGCTAAATTCTCTGTTAAGAGACAATATGTCTTATTAAGTCAATCTATAAATCGAAAGGAGAATCACTATGGGTGAGATCAAAACCTGGAACATTACCAAGACGCCTACCTCCGAATATGTAAACCGCAGGAAAAGGCTCCTGGACAAAATGGCCGCGGCAAAGGCAGATGTAGTCATTGTTTACAGTGACAAGGAGATGCGCTACCTGTCCGGTTCCATGTGCATGCAGCTGGAGCGCCCCATGGCACTCGTTATCACCTCTGACGGCAAAGCCGCCATGCTCGGACCGCGTCTTGAGAAGGAGCATATGGCAGAGCATGTACAGCTCGTCGACAAATTCTATATTTACGATGAGTATCCGGGACTTGACGGATGCATCAAGACTCTTGCCGACATCGTAAAGGATTTCGGTTATTCACACGGCACGGTCATCGCCTCCGACAAGACCTATCCTCCCATCTGCGGCGGACGTTATCCTGATCTCGTGACCTACCTGCCCGATATCAATCTCGTTATCGATCCCTATTTCGTATATGATCTGAAGATCATCAAGTCCGAATTCGATATCGCCTGCATCAGAGAGTGCTCACGCTGGGGCTCCATGGCTCTGTTTGAGCTGACCAGCATCACTCATCCCGGCGTAGTCGAGCCCGAGATCTCCGGCATCGCCAACGGCAAGACCACTGCTGCCATGATGAAGTGCCTTGGCCCGGAATTCGACGCCAAGATCCTGAACAACGGTATCGCACGTGCAAGCGCAGGCTATCGCGGACAGTTTGCAGAGCGCGGCGCAATGCCTCACTGCGTAACCACCACCGAGCCTTTCCCGGATCACGGTCCTCTGGTATCCGGTGCCGGTGCTCACATCCTTGAGTACAACAGTGAGCTGGAGCGTACACATTTCCTCGGCGAGCCCACTCCCGAGATGGTCAAGTACTTCAATCACGCAGTCGAGTGCCAGCAGCTCATCCTTGACACGATCCGTCCCGGCCTGACCTGCGCAGACATCGATAAGGTCAGCAGGAATTATTATAAGGAAAACGGCCTCATGGACACCTGGCGTCATCATACCGGCCACAGCGTAGGTATGGACAGCGTAGGCCATGAGTATCCTTACTTCGACGTGGGTGTCACCGATGTAGTCATCGAGCCCGGTATGGTATTCTCCGTAGAGCCCGGCTTCTATGTAGAAGGCCTCGGCGGCTTCCGCTTCTCGGATACCATCGCAGTAACTGAGACCGGCATCGAAATGATGACGAATTATCCTCGCGATATCGAGCATCTGATGTGCCTGTAATATCTGTTGAAACCGTCAGCCCCGAGAAATCGGGGCTGATTTTTTGTAAGAAAACGTTTCCGGTTTCCTTTCGCAGGAACATAAGTGAAGCGGCTGAAAAATGAAGGAGCGGCACGATCAGACGTGCCGCTCCGTTTTCAGGCTATAGCTTTTTCCGTCAGTACTCCGCGACCTTTACCCCGGAGCCTGCCTCGAAATGATATTTTACGATGCCGAGATCGACATCTATGAACGGGCCGCGCCCCTTCTTTTTTATCACCGGCTTTCCGTCCTCGAGAGTAACGAAAAACTTCTGCTGATTGATAGCAGTAGGGGCCTTCATCGCCGCGTCCATACCGTTTTTGAACCATTCCGGCATATCCGTTACATCCGTCAGGTCAGACATGGACTTTGATTTGCGGCTTTTCCCCTGATCCGCGCCGTAGCCAGCTGCGACGGTCAGTGCGAGCCTCTGTCCGGGGCCGAGCGAGGCCCTGACCTCACCCTTGTTAAAGCCGCCGACCCAGCAGGTATTAAGGCCGAGGGACTGGAGATAGAGCACGAGCTGCTCGCCGTAATATCCGCATTTTTCCTCGAGCAGGTCATCATCGTCTCCGACCAGAGCCAGACAGTAGGACGGGTATTTTGACCAGCCTATGAGTTTTCCGCGGATAGTCCTGAAAACCTTCTCCGAATCCTCAAGGAAAGAGATATTCAGTCCGGAAAGCTTGTTGATCCGCTCCATTTCCTCACGGATAGCTGTCATTTTTTCCAGCTCTATGGGCCTGTCAAGATATGAGCGCACCGAATGACGCTCGTCGATCATCTTTAATACATCCATATTATCAGACCGTTTTCTTCGCCCAATCGGCTGCTGCCGCAGTTTTGAAGGGACCTGAGAATACCTTGCCCACCTCCCATTCGGCACCGGGGGCCGAATTCTGCAAAAACTGCAGGGTCTCGCCCCAGCCGCTGCTGCCGGAGGTCGCGAAAAGCACGATCTTCTTACCCGAAAAATCATATTTTTCAAGGAAGGTATTTACTATGGTCGGCGCGATATACCACCAGATAGGGAAGCCCAGATAGATCGTGTCATAGTCCGCGATATGCGCGTCATCTTCCACGATGGAGGGGCGAGAAGCCTTGTCTGCCATTTCCAGTGTGCTGCGGCTGTTCTTGTCTCTCCAGTCCAGATCCGCCTTCGTGTACAGCACCTGAGGCTTTATCTCGTAAAGCTCCGCGCTGACAGTCTCCGCGACAGTCTCCGCTGCTTTTTTCGTTACTCCGCTCGCGCTGAAATAAACTACCAGTTTCTTTGACATATGCTGCCTCCGTTCTTTTTATTTTTGTGATAAAACGCTTTCCGTGCGGTATTCCCGCTCACGCCAACGTTCAATACTTTTTTATTGTACCATATATGAAACGATTTTTGAACTGTCCCGAAATTCTGTCAGTCCTTTCGTAAAAGCGCCCGGCTCCACTCTGCCGCCAGTCTGTCGAAGCCGTAAGCCGCGTTTGCGGGGCTCGTAGAGGGAAGCTTCGTTATCTCTGTCCCCGTTTCCGGGAAAACAAATTTCATATACAGGCTGTGAGCCGTCGCTCCGTTCGCAAAAAGCGTCCTTATCCCGGTACGCCCAAGCAGGCCCTTTATATCGGCCGGCACGACATTTTTGATCGTGGCATCCGACGAACCGGCGATATCGCATTCCGCGATCACATCCCAAATCGCTATGCCGTTTTGCAGTAAAAGAGCCTTTTTCCCCTCGACATCGCCATGCTCCGGAGCAGTTTCCCCGTAGATCGCAGCGATGACCCGCCAAAAGCGGTTCTGCCTGTTTCCGTAGTAAAAGTTCTGATCTCTCGAACGCACCGACGGGAACGAGCCGAGTATCAGTATCTCCGAACGTTCGTCATATATCGGGCCGAATTCATGCCTCACATGCCCGTAAGCTCTCTCAGCCATCACCGTCTCCCGTCAGCATTCCGGCGGCCTGCGATGCTTCGTGGCCTGCTCATAGGCGTAAGCGGCCTTTATCAGCAGCGGCTCGGAAAACGCACGTCCGATGAAGGTCACGCCGAAGGGCATCCCGTCGCTCTCATAGCCCGCGGGCACATTGATCGAAGGATATCCCGAAACCGGCGAATGATCTGAGCCCGCAGGCGCGAGCAGCAGATCAAGTGCGTTTTCATCGAGCACACGGTCGAGCCCGTCCTCTCTCGTCTTTTTCAGCGCGTCGAACCTGCCGAGGATATAATCCTTTTCCGTACAGTTCCCGCTTGCCTGATACTGTGCGTTTTCGAGCAGCGACATCCCGTATTTCAGTCCCTCCTGCGGGTGCTCCCGGTAAAACGCGATGATATCCGCCAGCGACCTGCATTTCGTATTCACAGTAGAAAGGTAGCTGTCCAGGCACTTCCGAAACTCATATTGCATGATGACGCGGTCGCAATTCGCCCGCGGAAGATCCGTACCCTCGACGATCACGGCTCCGGCACGGCCCATTGCCGCGTAAGCTTCTTCGAACAGCCGTTTTTTGTCATCATTCAGCGAATCGTAATATCCCTTGTTGACGCCGATCCGCAGGCCCTTCAGCCCGTCCGGATCCAGAAAAGCAGTATAATCCTCCGGAATGACATCGCCGCGCTCCCAGGTGGCAGGGTCGTGCCCATCCTCACCGACCAGTGTATTGAGCAGTGACGCGCAGTCGGCGACCGTGCGGGCAATAGGCCCCGCCGTATCCTGTGCGGTGCAGATGGGGATGATGCCGTAGCGGCTCACGAGCCCGCGTGTCGGCTTGATGCCTACGACGCTGTTCACAAAGGACGGCCAGATGATTGAACCGTCGGTCTCCGTCCCGACGGCGAGCGCGCAGAGATTCGCAGATACGGATACAGCGGAACCGGTGCTGCTGCCCCAGACCTCACCGCCCGGCACATAGGCATTGATGACCTGACCGCCGCGGCTGCTGTACCCGCTCTTTATCGTATTCGACATATAGGCCGCAAATTCCGTCATATTGGCCTTTCCGAGGATGACGAGACCGGCAGCCCGCATTTTTTCAGTGATAAAAGCGTCATAAGGCGCATAATTATCCGCAAGAGCGATCGATCCGGCAGTCGTCCTGAGCTTGTCCGCGGTATTGATATTGTCCTTCAGAATGACGGGGATCCCGTGCAGCGGCGATCTGACCTTTCCGCGGCGTCTCTCCCTGTCCATCGCCTCCGCGATATCCATCGCGTCGGGATTGACCTCCAGAACACTGTTCAGGCACGGTCCGTCGCTGTCGATCCGTGCGATGCGTGACAGGTAGGCACAGGTCAGCTCATAAGAAGTCGTTTCTCCGCGTTCCATCATGGAACGCATCTTTTCCACAGTAAGTTCGATGATATCGATCATGGCGCACCTCAAAACAGTATTTCAAATCCCGTCCTTCTCAGGGCGGGACTTGTGTCTTATTATTTGATCTTAACTTTTTTTACACTGCTCCAGCCTGAATAATACTTCACACCGTCAACAGTCTTATAAGCCCGCAGCTTCACATAATAATATTTCCCGCTCGTAAGCTTTGTCAATGTCCTCACGGGCTTTGTCGCGGTACCGCCGTATTTCGCAGTCTTTCCGTCCGAAAGGTCTGCGCTCTTTCCGTACATGATCTCATATCCCGTCGCCGCTTTATTCCGTGTCCAGCTGACGGAAAGTTTTCCCTTTTCCGTGCTTTCAGCCTTGCTGACAGTCGGTGTCGGTACACGGACGAGCTTCACCGTCTTCGAAGCGGGCGAAGTGTATATCTGACCTGTCGAAAGCTTATAATACTTTACTATTCTGTACTGATACTCTTCGAAATTCTCCTTTGCTCCGGTATCGATCCAGGTAAGCGTCGTATTCGTATCGATCGTTTTCACTCTCTTGAAGCTGGCGTCTCCCACCTTGCGGTAAATGCGGTAACCTGCCGTCTTCGTATCCTCTTTCCAGCGCAGGCGGATCCCCGTACCGACATTCGTGACCGCGGTGAGCTCAGCCTTTACCCTGCATGTGAGCGTACCGTCCGTGAATGCCTTGTTTCCGGACTTGACATCAATATTCTCATACTGTGTTTTCGTTCCGTAATATGCCAGGACCAGCTTTCCATGAGGGAACGCATCCTTTCCGACATAGGTTACCGTATTCGGCAGATAGACCTTTGTCCCGTTGAGATTCGAATCCAGGAAAGCATAAGGCTCGATCTTCTTTACTCCCTCCGGGATGATGACCTTTTCAAGCGCAGAGCAGTATTCACATGCGTATGCCGGGATCGTGGTCATTGCCTTCGAAAAGCTGATGTTTTTTAAATTCCGGCAGCCGTAAAACGCATACTTTCCGATACCTGTGACACTGTCGGGGAGCTTTACCTCCGTAAGTGACTCGCACCACGAAAAGGCTCTGTCTCCGATCTTCTTCAGGCTGTCGGACAGGTTGATCGTCTTCAGATTTGTACAATACTCAAAAGCGTCATCCCGGATCACGGTCAGCGTCGAAGGAAGCGTGATCTTCTTCAATGAACAGCTGTTCGTGAATACTCCCCCGTCTATCGAAGTGATCCCGCTTTTTACGATCACATTCGTGACCTGCGGCAGCCGCTCACTGAGCGCCTCATCAATAAAATAAGGGCAGAGCCTCCCTGTTCCCGAGAATATCAGGCTCCCCGCCTCGGTAAAGCTGTAGGTGATTGAGGAGGTCCCGATACAGGATACGGTGCCGTGCGGAAGCGCGTAATCAACATCGGCAAATTTCTTTTTTAACGCGGCCCACTGGCTTTCCGTGCCCGTATATCCGACATTCATGTCATAAGGTGTCTGATAAAATGCACAGCCTTCAAAAGTCGTGATCGATTTCGGCAGCCTGATGCGTTTGAGACTGTCCGCTCCCGTGAATGCAAAGGGACCGATAGAAGTCACCTTTGAAGGAATGACCAGTTCCTTTACCTTCGTACAGCCCTCGAAGGCCGATACGGGGATCGCCGTAAGATTCTTCGACAGTCCGATCGTCAGCAATCCCTTATCTCCGCAGAATACTCTGTCTCCGATCTTCGTCACGGTATCCGGCACGGTGATCGAGCCGATCAGGACACAATCCTCAAAAGCCGAATCTCCTATCGTTTTCAGCTTGGGCGGAAGGCTGACCGACTTCAGCTTCGCACAGCCGTAAAAGGCCTCATCGCCTATTTTCGTCAGGCTCTCCGGCAGCGAGACCGAGAAGGCATTCTTGCAATTATAAAAGCTGTAATCACCTATCGAAGTGATCCCGTCCATTACCACGATCTTCTTAACCGCGGAGGTATCCCAGGGGATCTCCTCTATCCTGTTGTAATCCGGCATGGCTCCGGTACCGGAGATCGTAAGCGTCCCCGCGGAGGTCAGTGACCACTTGTATTTCGAATAATCAAAGGTCGTCCCCGGCTTGTGATAGCCATCGCAATAAACGCCTTTTTGGGGGACCTTGTCGGTGTTTTTATCCAGATCCATGGCCTTGACCTCGGCACGCGTGTGGACCAACTCATCCGGCAGCTCATTTAACATCGTGCTATAATACCACGTTCCCCCTGTGTAGTTATATAGTGCCTTCCAGC
>JAZRWL010000010.1:0-8651 GCA_045599685.1 Lachnospiraceae bacterium | reverse complement strand
CTCTATCGCGGACATTTTCTCCGGCGTTATTTTTCCGAGATATGAGATATGGATCAGCGTACAGCCGTTTTCGGAGGAGAGCTCGATCCCGGAACCCTTCCCCGCAATATCGAAAATGTCGTTTTTCACGCTCTCGACCTCGTCCGCCGCGGCTGTATCGAGCCATACGAAGAGCTCATATCCCCTGCCGGAGGAATCGATCGGCAGCCCGTCGATGCTGTGCATACGGAAGGAGCCTCCGCCCAGCGACTCACCGATCATCACCATATCCTCGCGCCCGGAGCTCTTCAAGATCACTCGCGCCGCCTCATATCCGCCGATGGTCAGATCATCCACCATGCGGAAACGGACCTCCATCCCGGCGGCTTTTGCGCTTTCATACGCGCTCATATACTCCGGATGGTTCTGATCTCTGCCGAGGAGACCGTTTATGAAGGAATAATCACTCTTCATACCGAAGAGGGACATGGGGAAAGAGCCGGTGCGACTGACCTCTATGACCGCCGTCTCGGGTGTGCCGCCGTAGATCTGATGACAGAACAGGCCTATCCTGACCGGGCCGCAGGTATTCGAGCTCGAGGGACCGGGCGTGACCGGTGCCAGTGTGTGATTAAAAATACTGTGATATTCCTTCATTTTGTTCCTCCTTTTCCCTTCTGATCAGAAAACATATTTTGTCAGCCTGTTCCGCAGCCTCAGGCTTTGCTGCCTCCGGATACGTCCGCCGCAGCCCGCTTCCGCGTCAGGAGATGGTTCTCGGTCATTACTGCTTTTCCCCGGCTTCCTCCAGCTTCGCTATCATCTGACAGGCGAATTCGACGCAGTCTCCGATGACGGCATATGAAGCCACATTGAAAATTGCCGCGTCGGGGTCGGTATTGACCGCCACTATTCTTTCGGCGCCGCTGATACCGGCCAGATGCTGTATGGCGCCCGACACGCCCAGAGAGATCAGAAGCTTCGGCGACACGGAGCAGCCTGTCTGTCCCACCTGATGAGGATATTCGGCCCAGCCTGCATCGATGAGCGGCCTCGATACACCGTAATTCCCGTGCAACAGCTCAGCGAGTCTTTTGACATATTTCATATTTTTCTTTGAGCCGATGCCCTTTCCGGCCACTACCAGTATATCATAATCGGCGATATTGTCTCCCGCCGCTTCATTTTCCGTGCTTAAAAGCTTCACCGCGCCGCAGAGCTCCGGCAGACTTACGTCTCCGGCATACTCGATTACGCCCTTCCTGTCGGGCTGAGACTCCAAAGCCTTCATAATGCCGGGTCGCACCGTCGCCATCTGAGGCCTCGCCTCAGGGCAAATGATCGTCGCCATGAGATTCCCGCCGAAGGCCGGTCTCGTCTGGCGCAGCAATCCGGTGTCCGGATCGATATCGAGCATGGTGCAGTCCGCGGTAAGTCCCGTCCGAAGCGCCGCCGCTACACGGGGGGCCATGGCCCGTCCGAAGGCCGTCGCGCCATACAGGACCGCTGCCGGTCTGCGTTCACGGATCAGCTGTATCAGCGCCTCGGAATACGGCAGCTCCAACGGCGTCCCGAATTCAGGCGCATCTACGGCAAGTACGCGGTCCGCGCCGCGCTGTATCAGACTATCGAGTTCTTTCAGCCCGGAACCGATCACCACAGCGGTAAGCTCCGTGCCCATCGCATCCGCGAGCTCACGGCCCTTACCTAAAAGCTGATACGCAACCTCCGGTATCACGCCGTCGCGCTGCTCCGCGTAGACCCACAGCCCGTCGCAGAGAGCGGTCTCTCTGCCGTCTCCCTCCCGGACTGAGCTTATCGCGTCAAGAGGGCAGGCCGTCACGCACATTCCGCAGGATACGCAACCGTCGGAGATAACCGCCTTCCCGTCCTGCAGGCTTATCGCGCCGTTCGGACAGCTGCCGACGCAGCTGCCGCAGCCCGCACAGATATCCCTGTCTATCCGAATCGCCATCAGCGCACCTCCTCGTACAAAGCGATGACCGCTGCGGCGGTCTCATCGGCTGTCCCCGGAAGGCAGACTGCCTTATGCGAGCGCTCCGGCGTATATGTGCGCACTACCTGAGTAGGCGAGCCCTTGAGACCGCAGCGGGTAATATCCGCGCCGAGCGCCTTTGCATCCACGCTCTCGACCGGCACCGCAAGACTTTTTCTTATACCGCTTATGCTCGGAAAGCCTGGCATATTGATATCCTTCGTCACGGTAATGAGCGCGGGCAGCCTGACTTCCGTTACCGCGTGTCCGGAATCCGTGACCCGTCGGCAGACCATGCGCTCCGGCTCCGCCTCGAGAATCTCACAGACATCCGTAACATACGCTATTCCCAGCTGTGAGGAAAGCTCCGGCCCTATCTGCGCCGTATCTCCGTCTACGGCCATTCTGCCGCAGATTATCAGATCAAAATCCCCGATATGGCGCACGCCCTGCGCGAGTGTATATGATGTGGCGAGCGTATCCGCACCGGCAAAGGCCCTGTCAGTCAGCAGCACCGCCCTGTCCACACCTCTTGCGACCGCATCTCGCAGCAGCCTTTCGGTAGCGGGGATCCCCATACTGAGCGCACAGATCTCTCCGCCCAGCCGCTCCTTCAGACGCACTGCCTCCTCTATGGCGTGAGTATCGAAGGGATTGATCACAGACTGTCTCCCGTCGCGGATGATGGTCTTCGTGACCGGATCCAGACGGACCTCGTTCGTAGAAGGGACCTGCTTGATGCAGACGATCATCCTCATAATGTCACCTCCGCGGGAGAGAACAGATTTCCGACACCGAGCAGTCCTTTTGGATCAAAGGCATATTTCATGCGGCGCATCTCCTCTATATGCTCTTCACCGTACATTATCGTGAGAAAAGCGGCCTTCAGCTTTCCGACTCCGTGCTCCGCGGAGACTGCTCCGCCCATGGCAGTGACCTCCGCCGCCCAGGTCCTGAACAATTCCTTCGCCTTGCGGTAATCGTCCATATTTTCGGGCAGAACATTCACATGGAGGTGATTGTTCCCAACATGTCCCCAGGTCGCGCTCTGCAGACCGTTCTCCGCGAGCGTCCTGCGATAGAGCTCCATCACCCGACGGAGCTGCTCATCCGGCACGGACATATCGGCGCCGAGCTTCGTTATCGCCGGATCGGTCTGCCTGCGGCGGTCGATGAGCATATTTACGCTCTCCGGCACTGCGTGACGGAAAAACATCAGCCTGTCAAGGTCGCTCTGATCACGGGCGACCCATGTACGGTCTTCGCTGCCGCCGCTTTTCGTAAACATATCCCCTATCGCAAACAGTCTTTCCGCCGCCTGCGCTTCATCGTCACAGTGAAGCTCCACATATATGAGCGTATTTATCTCGGGCGAAATGTCCGGCAGCGCGGAAAATGCCGTGCTGCGCTGCTTTTGCGTACGCAATACCTCCAGAGAACCACTGTCGAAAAACTCGACCGAAGCGACATTCGATGCGCCGCGGAGCTCCTCCACGAAGTCCAGCGACTGCTCCTCGGAAGTAAACAGGCAGGAAACTCCCCAGATGACCCGCGGCAAGGGCAGAAGCGTCACCTCTATTTCGGTCATCACTCCCAGCGTCCCGTCGCTGCCTATCAGCAGATCGATGAGCTCCATATCCTCGCAGGCATAATACCCTGAAGCGTTCTTCGTATGCGGCATCCTGTAGGTCGGGACAGGCACCCTGAGCGCCGTACCGTCATCCGCGGTGAATACGGCTTCATATCCGCAGGCGCGTTCACCGCCTCGTCTCGCGGAGAGCATCCTCCCGTCGGCGAGCGCCATCCTCACTGCCTCCACATATCCGCGTATAGGGCCGTATTTGTATGTCCTGGCGCCGGACGCATTGCAGGCTGTCATTCCGCCTATCGTAGCTGAGGTCTCCGTGGGATCAGGCGAAAAGAAAAACTCACCGTCCCTGCAAAACTCCGCATAGGCCGAAAGCGATTCCTCATCCCAACCCACCGTATCAAAGCGCTTTGAAGCGAGCATTTTCTTTACCTCGGCCAGCACGACGCCCGGCTGCAGCACGAGATGATAGCTCCCGCCGACCCGCCGCATTCCGGTGACGCGATCCATTTTTGACAGATTAAGAATCAGGCCGCCGTCGGGCACCGCCGCTGCGGCTAATCCCGTACGTGCGCCCTGCACCGTGATCCGCTCGTTTCTCCCGTAACATTCCGCCAGTACCTCGCGCACCTCATTCTCCGTGCACGGAAAGGCGATGTGCTCCGCATGGCCCACAGACCGGGATTCATCGCGAAGATAATCCTTATGATCCTCTGAAAACTGTCTGATCAATGTACTCATCCGGACTCCTGTTCAAATAGGTTCTTCACCGCTGTTATGCGGCATAAACCAATGCACCTGCATGAGCATCAGCTCTGCAGGTGTAGGGTATGATCTGTGCAGGGCCGACGTCGCGGCTCCGCCTGTATTTTTTATTATTATTTCTCCGTCATACGGACCGCAAGCCTCTCCTCGGGGTCCTTGATACCGGCGCTTCCCAGAGCTCCGCTGCAATTCTCTATGAGATCGAAATATACATCCCAGTATTCAGCGCTCTTGCACCATGCGCGGACGGTGAATACATAAGTATCCTTTGCGACTCCGGTCATGCGGGCAAAAGGCTCGGGATCTCCGAGCACACCCTTCGTGCCCTCGGCGGCCTTCAGAAGGATACCCTTCGCGACGTTCTGATCGCAGGCATTGGAAACCTTGAAATCGAGATCAACGCGCCTGAGCTCTTCACTGCTGAAGTTTGTTACATTGGCATTCATCAGCGAACCGTTCGGAACGGTGATGCGCTTATTGTCGATAGTGAGTATCGTAGTATAAAATACGCTGATCTCCTTCACGATGCCTTCCGCTCCGGCAGAAGCCACATAATCGCCGACCTTGAAGGGCTTGAAGACCATGACCATGATGCCGCCGGCAAAATTGCTGAGCGCACCCTGAAGAGCAAGGCCGATAGCCAGGCCGCAGGAAGCGATGACGGCGGTAATGGACGCCATGGGGATACCCAGAATGCCGATCACGGTCACGATGAGCACTGCATAGAGAGCTACGGTGACCAGGCTCTTTATGAAGCCCTGCGCCGTTTTGTCGAGTTTTGTGAATTTGTCGGTCTTTGAGAGGCCCTTTTTGATTGCCTTTACGGCGAGGCAGCCCACTACAAGCACGAGAACGGCATAAATCAGTTTTCCGCCAGCCGTTGTTCCCAGATCAATCAGCTTCGATACGAATTCTTCCATATGATACCTCTTTCCCGGAGTTTTAATCTTCTCCTGTTTTTTATTTTACCAATATCACCGGAAAAATCAATGCCGACGTTTATATGGAAAACCACGCCTCTTATGGTTCTTTTCTCCCGAATACCAACTGTTTAAAAGGCTCTCCGGGCTCCGGATCGCTCTCCGGGACAGCGTCCGGCGCTTCTTCCGGAGACTCAGGAAGACCGGTCTGCGTCATGCTCCGGGGCTCCTCAAAAAGATACAGGCCAGTATCAAAGCGGATCTTCGGAAGGTCCTCTTCCGCGCCGGTCTCAGTAAGCTCCGCCGGTGATGCGAGCGCCTCAAAAGCCACATCTGCAGAAGGCAGCCTTTTTCTGCCGTTATCCGCGGAAAGCATCGTAAGAAGAGTGAAAAACACCGCGACCACGATGTGCAGACATAGCCTGATTAAGAGGGAAAAATCCGCTATCAAACTGCCGGCATACAGCATGACCTCTGCCGCGAGCCCGAAAAGCGGTATCAGCAGGCACAATAACCTCCGGGCGATCCTTACGCCGCCGCGCGCGAGCACTATCCGGCGTTCACGGCGCTTTTCTTTCTCTATAAAAGGCGGCAGCAAAGATCTCCGGTCATCTGACATGATGTCAGAGCGGGTCTCTCTTTTCTTTTTTCTGCTGAAAGCTCCGCGCCTGCGCTGCGGCGACGCTTCCGTACCGGCGTCAGTCTTCTCCTTCTGCGCCATATACATACGCTCAAGCTCAGCCGTGAGCTCCACGGCCGCCGCTCCGTCATCACAAAGTCTTATCATTTCCAGCGCCATCGCGCCGCACACCTCATCGAGGCCGCCGCCATGCTGCAATATCCATTCCCCGAGTTCGCGCAGCTGTGAAGACGGCTCCGATTCGTATCCAGGACAGGCACAGAAGCGAACAGCACCTCCATCCTGATCTATAAAAATCATTTCCGGCGTCAATATCAGGCAGTTCAGATCCAGCAGATACCCGGAAAGCTCCGTTTCCATCTCTGCCAGGCTGCGCACTATCGCAAGAAGGGTATCTCTGTCGGGAGCCACGGTCTCGCAGCTGGCCGAAAGCGACTTATGTCTCTCCGTCTCATAGCAATAGCAGCGTTCGCCGTCAGTGCTTTTTATCCTCAGCCGGCACAGACCCTCAATATTGTTTTCGGTGAGCACTCTTTGACTGTAGTGATCACGTCCTACCGGCTCGTCGATAACGGTAAATGCGCCGCCTGCTATGCTTTCCGTTCTCATTATTCCGTTCCTTCCCGCATCCGCCTTATAAGCAGAGGCTCATCGGGATACTCCCGCCGCACCTCTTCCCCGGAGCTGATACCGCAAAAGGGCCAGAGCTCCGACAATTCTACATAATAACTGCCCTCCTCCGCATCCATGCTGCCGCCCTCCGTCACGAACACCGGGTATCTGTCACTCCGCTCATAAGTCACAGCGCTCTTTTTTGTCACAGCAAGCCTGATCTCCGCTGCCCCTGCAGCGGTATCGCGCAGAAAAAGCGTAAGCATTATCACTCCGAACATCGAAAAGATCACCATACTCACGACAAATGCCGCCTCTACGGTAAGCACTGCCGGGCAGCCACACCGCTTTTTCCCGTACACAGAGGAAGCTTCGCGATCGGCGCCTGTATTCTTTTCCCTGATAAAACTATTCCCTTCCATGCTTTTGCTCCGTCTTTCCGTCGAGGTGTCGCACCTCTCTGATCCTGAAGCTCATCCCGCGCCTAACCGTTCTCTGCCCCGGTTTCGCTTCTCCGCCGCAAAGGGCAGCCGGCTTTTCTTTCCGTGTTTCTGCGAAAAACTGATCGCAGACCGCAGCAGTCACCCCGCGATCAGCCGTTCTCTGCCCCGGTTTCGCTTCTCCGCCGCAAAGGGCGGCAGACTATTTTCTTCCCGGCTTTCCCCTTACAAGCGCGTAATGAGACACAGCAGCTCCGCAGCCGCAAGAAAAGGCACGAACGGAAGCCTCGTCTTCATCGTCACGCGCCCCCGGAGCAGCAGAAAAATACCACAGACAGCCGCGATGGTCAGGGCTAAGATCAGCCTTTCAAAGATCACGGTGCAGCCCTGCATCAGACCGCCGGCAAGCAGCACAAAACCGTCTCCGGTGCCGATCCCTCCGTGCGAGATGATACTCACGGAAAACAGGAACAGCCCCGGAAGCATGTCGATGAAGGTCATCGCCGAAACACCGCCGTATCTTACGGCAGAAACCGCAAGGCCGGCGAGCAGATGCAACAGCGCAGCTGCCCTCGATACGGTCTGATCTTCAATATCTCTTGCGGTGTGCAGCACAAGGAACGTAATATCAGCTGCCGCCGCGACGCTTTCGAAAAGTCCGGTCATATCACCTCCGAGATCAGTATTGCCTGCGTCATTTCGCACATCTGCTGCAGGGAGGCAGACCGCAGTTCTCATATTCCACCCAGTTCCAGGTACGTTTCAGTCCGCTGCAATCCCGCCTGTAATGATATCTGCGGCCGTCGCCGGTTATATAGCAGGTCGATCCGTGCATTCCTCTGGCGCAGCGTTCGCAGGGATAATACTTCGCTCCGTCCGAGCTGCGCATATCGGAAACCTCATCGAAGGAGACCTCCTTTACCGATAGGGACAGATATGAACAGCTTTCTGTCAGATGATATACTGAGCCTGTCTCCGTCACTATCACATAGCGCGGCGAAGTTCCGCCATCCGGCATGAAACGTCCCGCCCAGGCCCTGCGGGCTGAAAACAGCCTGACCGAATCAAAAAGCGGCAGTCCCGCGTCCGGAAAATATTCGTCGAAGGCGACCACATCCTCATAATCGGTATCGGAGAAGCCTCCGTCCGTCTCCTCCATATGAAAAAAGGCCGACAGCGACATATCCTCCGCCCGCTCGTCAAGACAGAATTCCGCCTCTGCCTGCATTTGAATCGCAAGAAAAAGCCCCAAAAGCACACGGCAGAATACCAGAAAGAACGGCAGCGCGAGCGCAGCCTCCACCGTCAGACTTCCCGTGACACGTCCGGCTATCTCCCCGGCGCTTTCCGCAGGATCTGCGGGTGATCCGCTGTTCAGCAGAAATTCGGGGGATTTCCGGGGGAGAGATACCAAAATGGTATTTTTGTTTTTGTGACCTGCGTCGCTCTCCGAAGAGATACCCGGACGTGTCTCGGGATCAATATCCATATTTTCCCGTATAAGTGAATTCATAGCTTTTTGTTATCATATTGAAGGGAAAGATCGCTCCCGAAGAAAATCTGAAGCGAAGCTCCCCTCCGCTCACGCAGCAGTCGAAGGAAAATCCCGGCTCTACACCGCGCAGATCGTCAGCGATCGCCTCCCGCGCCCGATCCGTAAGCACGGATAGGGACTCTTTGCACAACAGACCGCGCAGATACTCCTCGTATG
>JAZRWL010000009.1:0-2641 GCA_045599685.1 Lachnospiraceae bacterium | reverse complement strand
GAGATATAGAGTCTCGCCGCAGCCTTTGAAAAGCTCCTTTCCTCATTCACAGTCAGAACATATTCCATACCGTGAAACATGTTCCCGCCCGGATTGACCGTTGACCCAGACATTGCCTTTTCTCCTGCCGGAACCGCCACGCGGACATCAGCTGCGGCGGCATCCATAAACCGATGTTTATATCAACTATATATTAATATATATTAGATTATAATACTATCCGGGAATATAATCAATCTGTTAATAAACTAACCTGTGAGGTACTGAATTATGCCCGAATATCGTATTGAAAAAGATTCCATTGGCTCCAAGGAAGTCCCCGTTGACGCATATTACGGCGTCCAGTCACTGAGAGGCTGCGAGAATTTCCGCATTACCGGCCGCAGCATGGCTCCCGAGATCATCAACAGTCTGGCTTATATCAAAAAGGCCGCCGCTATCGCGAATTACAGCTGCGGACTGCTTGACAAGAATATCGCCGACGCGATAATCAAGGCCAGCGATGAGATCGCAGAAGGCAAACTGCACGAAGCTTTCATCGTAGATCCCATCCAGGGCGGCGCCGGCACCTCTCTCAACATGAACGCGAACGAAGTCATCGCCAACCGTGCCATCGAGATCCTCGGCGGCGTCAAGGGCGACTATTCGATCGTTCATCCCAATGACCATGTAAATTACGGTCAGTCCACCAATGATGTCATCCCCACCTCCGGCAAGATGGCCGCTCTCTTCATGCTGAAGGGTCTCGAGGATCAGCTGCTCCGCACAGAGGCAGCCTTCAGAGCAAAAGCAGAGGAATTCAAGGATGTCCTCAAGATGGGCCGCACCCAGATGCAGGACGCGGTTCCGATCACCCTCGGTGAAGAGTTCAACGCCTATGCAAACTCCGTAAAGCGCGCCTACGACCGCATCGTAAAGACCAAGGCCGAGCTCACCACAATCAACATGGGCGGCACCGCTATCGGCACCGGTATCAACTGCGACGAAAAGTATCTCGAGATCATCGCTCCCATCCTGAGCGAAGTTTCCGGCCTCGAGCTCACTCTTTCCGATGACCTCGTAGACTCCACGATGCATCTCGATCCCTTCGTAGCTGTATCGGGAAGCCTGCGCGCCTGCGCCGTAGCGCTCTCCAAGATCGCGAATGATCTCCGTCTCATGAGCTCAGGTCCCCGTACCGGCTTCCAGGAGATCAATCTTCCTCCTAAGCAGAACGGTTCCTCCATCATGCCCGGTAAGGTCAACCCCGTCATCCCTGAGGTCGTTACCCAGGCTGCCTACTACACCATCGGCAATGACGTCACGATCACCATGGCCGCTGAGGCAGGTCAGCTCGAGCTCAACGCTTTCGAGCCCGTTACCTTCTACTGCCTGTTCCAGTCCATCCAGGTACTCACCGGCGCTCTCGAGACCTTCGTAGACAACTGCATCACCGGCATCACCGCCAATGAGGAGCGCTGCCGCAAGCTCGTCGAAGGCAGCGTAGGCATCATCACCGCTATCTGCCCTCATGTCGGATACAAGGCCGCCGCTGACCTCGCGAAGAAGTCACTCGCGACCGGCGAGACCGTCCGCAGCCTCATCTTAAAGGAAAAGCTCCTCACTGAGGAGGAGCTCAACGTGATCCTTGATGCTAAGGAAATGACCAAGCCCGGTATCCCCGGCAAGGCCCTGCTTAACAAATAAGATCAAAGCACGCTTTCAAGATAATCGAGATCGGCGTCGGTCGTAGACCACGCGGTCGCGAATCTTACCGCAGTATGGGTGTCATCCGGCTTTTCCCAAAAGCAGAATGACACCTTTTCTCTTAGTTTTTCCATCTGCCCGTCCTCCAGCAGGATGAACTGCTGGTTCGTGGGAGTCTCCGCGTAAAAAGTATATCCCTTGTCGCGGAAGATCTTTTTCATGCGCTCGGCCATATCTATGCCGTGCTTTCCGATCTCATAATACAGGCCGTCCGTGAAGAGCTCATCGAACTGCACGCCGCAGAGCCTGCCCTTTGCGAGCAGAGCGCCGCTCTGCTTTATTATGCTCAGGAAATGATCCGGCATGTTTTTCTTCGTATAAACAAGAGCCTCGCCGCAGAGCGCGCCGACCTTCGTACCGCCGATATAGAACACATCAGTGTATTCCGCGATATCCGCCAGAGTCACATCGGTCTTACGGCTCATCAGACCGTAGCCCATGCGGGCGCCGTCCAGATATACGGGCAGACCGTATTTACGGCTGACCTGCGCGATCTCCTTCAGTTCAGCCTTTGAATAAAGCATTCCGAACTCGGTAGGATGAGTGATATAGACCATACCGGGACGCACCATATGCTCGCAGGATTCATCGCCCAGATATTTTTTCATCATGGCCTCGATATCCGCCGCGTGGAGCTTGCTGTCTTCGGAGTGGATCTGAAGGACCTTGTGGCCTGTGTGCTCAATCGCGCCCGCCTCATGCAGGCTCACATGACCGGTATCGGCGGCGATGACGCCCTCGTAGCTGCGCAGCATCTGACTTATCACGATCTCATTGGTCTGGGTGCCGCCCACCAGGAAGCAGATCTGCGCGTCGGGACAATTGCAGGCCTCGGCGATCTTTTTCGCCGCGGACTCCGAAAATCTGTCAAAGCCGTAGCCAGACTGTATGTCCA
>JAZRWL010000008.1:0-10299 GCA_045599685.1 Lachnospiraceae bacterium | reverse complement strand
AATTTCCGGCAGCGGATATTACAGCAGACACTGTCTGCGACATTGTTGAAGGAGGAAATAATGGACCGCATAGAAGAAAAAATCATCAGTATCATCGACTCTCACGCAGATGAAATCAAGGAATTCGGCAGAGATATCTGGACTCATGCAGAGCTCGGCTACAGAGAGAAACGGACCTCCGAAAAGGCTGCCGCGATGCTCAGAAAATACGGTGTCGATGTCACGTCCGACATCGCAGTCACCGGTTTCAAGGGCTACCTGAACAATAAAAAGACCGATGGCACCACAGTCGCCATCGTCGGTGAGCTGGACGCGCTCCCCATCAATAACAACAAGGACTCGAATCCCGAGACCGGCGCGGCCCATTGCTGCGGGCACAATGCTCAGATTACCGGTGTTATCGGCGCGGTGATGGCTCTGTCAGACCCCGAAGTCTCGGCTGCTCTGGGCGGGAATCTCGCGATCATCGGCGCCCCTGCCGAGGAATTCGTAGAGACTGCCTATCGCCAGAGCCTCATAGATCAGGGCATCATCTCCTACGGAGGCGGCAAGTGCGAGCTAATAAAGGAAGGCGCCTTCACTGATGTCGATGTCTGCGTAGGTCACCATTCCAGCAACAGCCCCGTAGAGCTCCAGGCCGCGAACGGCACGACGAACTGCCACATCAACAAGATCGTCACCTTTAACGGTATTTCGGCTCACGCGGCCGGCAGTCCCGAAAGAGGCGTAGACGCACAGGCAGCAGTCAATGTCACCCAGTATGCCGTTGATGTCCAGAGAGAGAGCTTCAGGGACAAGGACACCGTGCGTATCCACAGCTTTGTATCCGAGGGAGCGAATGCCGTCAATGTCATCGCCGACAAGATGACGATGGAATTCTCCGTCAGAGGAAAGAATATCCCCGCTCTGCTGGACGCGAACGCAAAGGTCGACCGCGCGATCAGAGCCGCCTGCGTCGCGACAGGCTGCGGCGTCGATAATATCACTATGCCCGGATATATGCCCACCGTGCCCTGCCCCGATATCAGCGTGACTATAGAAGCTCTCGAGGACGTATCTCAGGGCAGATACAAGATTGAGGAAAAAACCACTCACGGTACCGGCACGACAGATTTCGGCGATGTCTCCTGCATCATGCCTCTTCTGCAGTTCCATACCGGCGGCTACGGCGGAAACATGCACAATCCCAATGTCAGCGTTGACGACGAGGATCTGGCTTATGTCGCCACCGCAAAGATCTTCGCGCTCATGGCGTACAAGCTCTTAAAGAACGGCGCTGAAAAGGCAAATAAGCTGAAAGAGGAATTCGTGCCGCAGATGACCGAGGCCGAATACATCAAACTCATGGACGGCATCCGCAACACTGAGCACATCGATATAAACAGACTCCCCGTGCTCGAAGGATAAGCCCGGCGCTCACCGCTTCCGGGCATCCGGAAAAACGCCTAATTTTCCGCGGAATTTCGCAGAATATTTTGCGGAATATCCTTGACAGCGGCGGTTTAATCAATTATTATTATTCGGCAGTTTACAAAATCGTCCGTGTCCGGTTATTTGGTAAACTTACCAAGAATGTTGGAGGTGCTGAAATTGGCTAATATCAAATCGGCAAAGAAAAGGATTCTTGTCGCCAAGAGAAACGCAGACCGCAATAAGGCTGCCCGCTCAATGGTCAAGACGTACGTTAAGAAGGTGGACGCTGCCATCGCCTCCGGTGATGCCGCTGCTGCACAGGCTGCTCTGAAGGATGCAACCACAGTCATCGCAAAGGCCACTCAGAAAGGCGTATATCACAAGAATACCGCTTCTCGTAAGATTTCCAGATTAACCCTCGCAGTCAACAAGATGGCATGACCGTCATCGTGACATCATTCTGACTGAAAAAACCTCTGCCTACGGTGTGGCAGAGGTTTTTCTTTATCTGCGCGGTATCAGCCGCGGCAAAGCTTCACTATCAGCATTTCGCAGGCGAGCTGCTCGGAGATAAGACCGCTCTTGAAGGCCTTGTCAAGCTCTACCGCCAGACTCAATACCTCCTTCAGCTGTTCAGCACCTGTCAGTCTGTCCTGCTTTCTGTATTTTTTCACGAGGAAATCCCGCACTCCCGCTTCGGAGGCTATCTCACGATCGCTACGACCACACGCGATCAGCTCTTTTACGGTGATCAGGTCGGAAATGTGCCGTCCCATGATGATCATTATCTTTAACGGTGCGACCCTGAGTGCCAGCAGCTCATTGTAAATATCCATCGTGAGCTTCATATTGCCCTCGACAGCCGCATCTATCATATCAAAAAGCCTGTCGTTCAGCCTCACGACTCCGACAGCCTCTACATCCTCCTTTGTGATCGCGTCACGCTCCGAAGCAAAGCCTATGAGCTTTTCGGTCTCGCAGGACAATGCGCTCATATCGTTGCCGACACGCTCTACGAGCAGCTTTGCCGCCGCGATCTCGGTCTCCTTCCCCACAGACTTGAATTTTCTCGCGACCCATTTGCATAACTCGTCATAGGTCTGGTAATCAAGCCTTGCAGCAAGGCCCAGAGAACTGACCTTCGAAAAAAGCGAGTATCTCCTGTCCGCGCTCTCCTCACAGAAGATCATATATGTGGTCTCGGGCAGCTCATCCAGCATCCTCTGCTGCACGGCAGTATCCTTTAATGAAAACCAGCCCGTATTCTCACATATTATCAGACGGCGCTCACCGAAAAACGGCATCGTAGCCGCGAGCTCGGCCACTTCATTCCTGTCCGTCCCCGCGCCCTCGAAATAGCTGTAATTCATATCGTCATCGCCGATGATGAGTTCCTTCAGCCTGTTTTTGTAGCTGCGGCGCAGATAGGCTTCCTCCCCGTAAAGCAGATAGACCTGCTTCGGGGAGGCGTTTTTGATGTCATTATTCAACATCGAGCGGATCTCGCGGCTTTCCGCGCCGGTTTTTTCGGCCTGATACCGACCGGGCTTCTGACCGCTCACAGGCCCTGACTTACTCGCCATCTGTCTCCGTTTCCTTCATATCCTTTTTCCTGCTGAGCAGGTCATACATGCACGGCATGACGACCAGCGTGGTCAGCGTGCCGTAGGTCAGACCGCCTATGGTGACGACTGCCATCGGCTGGATGAATTCCGAGCCGAGACCAACACCGGCGCCCATGGTGATCAGGCCGAGGATGGTCGTGAGCGAGGTCATCAGGATTGGACGCAGTCTCATCCGGGATGCCTGCACGATAGCGTTCCTCTTGTCGATCCCCCTCCTGCGGAGGATGTTGATATAATCCACGAGCACTATACCGTTGTTCACTATGATACCCGTCAGCATTATGATACCGATCAGAGCAACGATGCTCAGATCGAAGCCCGCTATGATGAGTCCGAGGAAGGCTCCCGTAAAGGCCAGAGGCAGCGTAAACATTACGATGAAGGGCATCAGCAGCGACTGGAACTGGGCCACCATTACAAGATAGACGAAAGCTATCGCGAGCAGCAGCATCTTGGTCAGCTCTGTGATGGACTGCGTGATCTGTTCGTTCTCTCCTACAAGCTTTATCGAATATCCGTCGGAAAGCTCCATCTCGTCGATCAGATCCTGGACATCGTCTCCGACCAGGCCTACGTTCACTCCGTCCGCGATCGAAGCACTGACTGTGATCGTACGGATCTGATTGTATCTGTTGATCGAGGAAGGCCCTTCCGCGCTCTCAAAGGAAGCTATATCGGAGAGCTTCACCTTGCTCGTCGTGCCGTCCGTTCCCGTTGCGGACACCTCCATGGACATTATCGCGAGCTCATCCCGGGCAGCCGCGTCACCGTCGAGCACGAGCACGGGATAATCCTTGCTGTCCGTCGAAAGTGTCGTAGCTGTCTGTGCGGATGAGACCTCGGCATATATGGCGGCGAATACCTGAGCCACGGTCAGGCTGTTTTCGGCCGCCTTGCTCTTGTCCACGATTATGCGGAACTCTCTCGTGCTCTTCTCCATACCGTCGGAGACCTCGGTGATCCCGTCTATCCCGCGGAGTCTTTCCGCGAGCTCCGCTGCAAGGCCCCTGATCTCATCCATATCTCTGCCGGCTACCCGGATAGATATTCCTGAACCCATCAGCATGCTCATATCCATCGTGCTGGTATTGATACTGAGCTCACAGCCGATATCCTCAGTCAGGCTCATGATCATGTCCTTTACCTCGGAATTGGAATGGAGGCTCTCCTCGTTCAGGATGATATACATCGTGACGCTCGCTTCGGAATTTCCCGAACGGCCTCCGCCGAAGAGCGACATCATGCTGTTTGAGCCAAGCACTGCGCCGACAGACTCTATATCATCGATAGTCTTTATGCGCTCGATCACCTCTTCCGAGGTCTCTATGCAGTCCTCTACAGTACTGCCCTCGGGGAGCGACATCTTCACGGTCATCTGGGTGGTCTCCATCGAAGGGAACAGCGAGGTGCCTTTCCTGACCGCAAAATATACTGAGCCGATAAGCAACACGAGCGCAAGGATGAGAACGAGTGCCTTTACCCGCAGTGCTCCGCCGATGAATCTTTCATATAAGCCTGAGAGCTTTTCGAACAAGCTGTTCTTCTTTTCGACCTTCTTCGACAGGAAGCCTCTGCCCATCACCGGAACGAGCGTGAGCGCTACAAGAAGACTTGCCATCAGTGAATAAGTGATCGTAAGGCCGAGGTCGGTGAACAGCTGTCTCGTCAGGCCCTCCGTGAATACTATAGGAAGGAAAACGCAGCAGGTGGTAAGCGTAGATGCCAGAATAGCGCCGGATACCTCCTTCGCGCCCTCGACGGCAGCCTTTACGGGCGATACGCCCTCACTGCGCATACGGTATATATTTTCCGTCACTACTATTGAATTGTCTACCAGCATGCCGACGCCGAGCGCGAGACCGGCAAGCGAGATAACATTGATGCTCACGCCGGTGAAATACATCGCTGCGATTGCCGCGAGCAGCGAAATGGGGATGGAAAGCGCTATGACGAGCGTAGGTCTGAAATCCCAGAGGAAAATGATAAGGACCAGGACGGCAAGGCCCGCCCCGTAAAGCAGGTTCATATACACCGTATCAATAACATAATCGATATATATGCCCTGATCCATAAGGGTCTTGAAGGAAAGGCCCTCTACCTCATTTTCGAGAGAGGCAAATCTTGCCTTTATGCTGTCGGCTACATCTCCTGTAGAATAACCGGTCTGCTTCTGCATCGTAAGCACGATGCCGGGATTGCCGTCGATCGATGCGTATACCTGATCGGAGTCATCGACGAGCTCGACATCTGCCACATCGGAGAGCCTGATCGGCTCAAGTCCGTCCAGCTTCATATCCGCTATCACGAGCTCCGCCAGTTCATCCTTATCAGCGAACTTATCTCCTACACGCACGAGCACCTGCTCACCGTCACTGTCCAGATACCCGGCAGGCATGGAGAAATTCTGTGCCGAAAGGACCTGTTCGATCATTTGGCGGGTGATGATTCCGGTGATATCAGCCTGCTCCTTGGCATCGCTTTCCATCTCATCGATCTCATCGGAAGAGGTCTCTATCTGGTCGAGTCCCTGCTCGAGCTGCTTTTTCGTGCTTTCGAGAGTCTGCTTCGCTACGAGTGACTGAGACAGGCCCTCATATACCTTATAATAGGCTGCGGATTCATTTTTGTTGATGAGTTCCTCGGCCTCACGCACCGATACAAGGCCTTCATCCAGCTGCCTGATACCGTCGTTGATCTGCTCTATGCCGTCATCGATCTGAGCGATGCCCTCATTGACCTGTGAAAGTGCGGTATCTATGTCTCCCTCGCCGCCTGTTGCTCCGGCAAGGCCAGCATCGATCTGAGCCACGCCTTCATTCAGGGCATCCAACGCCGTCTGCAGCTCCTCGAGCTTCGCCCCGATCTCATCCGGCTTGATACCGGCAGCCTCCATCTGCGTCTCCATGGCTGTCAGACCGTTCATAGCAGCGATGTACTCCTCGCTCGAGGTGATCGCAAGAATAGCGCCCTGTTTCATCTCATCTGTCATTTCGGCATTGCTTTCGATATCGGCGATCGCCTTCTCAAACGCTGCCATGCCGTTTTGGATCTCTTTATAAGCTTTTTTGAGAGTTTTCAGCTCCTTGATGGCCGCTTTCGTAGCCTTGATATTCCCGGTCAGGCCGTCTCTCGTCTCCTTCATCTGCTCGAGCTGTGTACGGGTCTGCTCGAGCTCGGCCTTCTTCGCCTTGAGCTCCGAGAGCTGCATTGAAAGCTCGACCTTTGTATTCGAGATCTCGCTCTTCTTCTGGTCGACCTCCGATCGGGCATCAGCCATCTGTGACGCGATCTCATCATTGCCTGCGGCTATCTGTTCAAGAGCGTCATTGACCTCCTGCTCTCCGTCCTCGACCTTTTTCAGATTATCCTCGAGTTCCTCTTTTGCGTCGCTGAGTTCCTTCCTGGCATCCACGAACTTCCCGCCGATAGCGTCGGAGATCTTTTTATTGACCTCGGTGAGCTTCTCATCGGTGATCGAGATCGTGATGCTTTCGGTGATCCCGCCCGAGGCGGACACGCTTGCCACACCGCTGATACTCTCGAGCTCGGAGATAAGCTCATTATTTACATAATCATTGAGACGTGCGCCTTCATACCCCACACGGCTCACCGCCGAGATCATGACAGGGAGCATATTGGGATTGATGTTCATTATCACGGGAGCGCCGACGGAATCATCCCACGCAGCCGAGATCTGATCAAGCTTTTCACGCATTTCGAGTGAAACAGAGTCGATATTCGCGGTCTCCTCGAATTCCAGGATGACCACTGAGATATTCTCCGAGGAGATGGACTGGATATTTTTGATATCGCTGACAGTTGCCATTGAGCCCTCGACAGGACGCGAGATGACGGTCTCCACCTCTTCGGGGCTGGCGCCGGGATAGGTGGTATATACCACGCTGTAGGGAAGCTCGATATCGGGGAGCAGGTCAGTCGTCATGCTCGTCAGTGAAACATATCCGAGAATGAGCACGAGGATTACTCCCACTATCACTGTATAAGGTCTTTTAACACTGAATTTTGATAACATTTTTCCTCCAAAAACAATATCTCCTGTCTTAAAAGAAAAGGCATCCTGCAAGCAGCTTCCGGTGCTCGTACGACGCCTTTATCATATATTCGCAGCGCTCACTCCTGCTCTTTGAAACAATACGAAATCATATTATCGCGGATCCAGGAAATGCAGCCAAAGGATACTCCGTATAACCCCAGCTTCGAACAGATCACCCTGCCTTCGACGGGATAATCATCACCGACCAGGCCCTTCAGCTTTTCATGCAGCTTTTCGAGATAACCCTTACCGATGATCTGACCGAGGAAGCCCCCGAGGCAGATAGTGGCCGGATTGAACAGCTCGATGACATTGTACAGAGCTATCGCCAGGTATGAAAGCATCATGTCCATTACCTCATCGAGCTCGGGATCATGGAACTTCGCCCTGCGGATAATATCAAGAGCGGCCTGATAAGGACTGATCTCGTCTCCGTAAAGAGCTTCCTTTAGATATTTTACCGAAGCCACATCATCTAACGGAGCTATCTTTCCGTCATCGGAACGATATATCGTGTGACCGAGGCGGCCAATGAAGCTTCCCTGACTGGAGAAGGTCTCCTCTCCCTCGTAGATATCCATCTTCAGCTTCATTGCTCCGTGAATGTAGGCCAGACTGCTGTTGATATCGGCATCACCGAAATGTACCTCGCCGATAGCTCCCGCAGCGGCGGTAGAGAGGATCTGAACAGGGATATCGTCAAAACGCTCGCCGAGAAGCTTGTGTGCGTCTACGCCCTTCCACTCGGGCATGGCAGGTCTTCCGTCCGGAACAGAAAGCTGATTGTAATTGATCGGCATCGCAATACCGATACCTACCACACCGGCAGTCGTACCCGCATATTTTCCCCTGCAGTAGGCCACGAGCTCGTCAAGCTTCGCGACGCACTCGTCGGGGGTGAAGGACTTCGGCTCGGTAAGAGGCTTTTCGAGTATCTGCCCGCGCAGATCCGTAATGACGATCATGGTCGCCATGGCGGAGATCTCCATACCGATGATGACGCCGAAAGAATCACTGAGCATCAGCATCGTCGGCGGGCGGCCGTTGTCAGCAAAAACAACAGCCTCTTTATGGATCAGATCTGCCTTGAGCAACGATTTTACACAGTTGGATACTGTAACTTTATTCAGTCCGGTGAGCCTTGAGATCTCGGCTCTCGAAATAGGCGCCTTTAATACTATCGTCCTGAAAACCTTTTCCAGGTTCAGATTCTTCATCAGCGAAAATGTTCCGCTTTCACCGATATATGACGGCATATAATCCTCCTTGGGAAGCTTGATTTTAAAAACGGCTGCGATCTTCCGGATCACAGCCACCTGTATAGAGCGTGCCTAGCAGGATTCGAACCTGCGACCCACGGCTTAGAAGGCCGTTGCTCTATCCAGCTGAGCTATAGGCACAAAATACGCAGCACCGAAGTTCCACTTCCTGCTCATAAGAAAAATCGGGGCGACAGGATTCGAACCTGCGACCTCCCGGTCCCTAACCGGACGCTCTACCAAACTGAGCCACGCTCCGATAAATCGAGGGTAATCGCTTACCCTCGGGTATATTAGCAAACCGAATACGGTTTGTCAAGCGGAAACAACTAAGTTAAGCAAGTTTTCCTTTTGCTATCTCAGCCAGCTTCGCAAAAGCAGCAGCATCATTCACGGCAAGATCCGCAAGAACCTTTCTGTTCATCTCGATACCGGCGAGCTTCAGGCCGTACATGAAACGGCTGTAGGAAAGTCCGTTGATGCGGGCTGCAGCGTTGATACGTGCGATCCAAAGAGCACGGAACTGCCTCTTCTTCTGCTTACGGCCTGAATAAGCGGCTGTAAGGGCCTTCATTACGGCCTGCTTGGCTGCACGATACTGCTTTGAACGGGCTCCGCGATAGCCGCGAGCGAGCTTCAATACTCTGTTATGTCTTTTTCTGGCACCCATGCCACCTTTGATTCTTGCCATCTTCTTTTCCTCCTCTCATCAATAAGGCATCAGCTTCTTCATTACCTTTGCGTTGGTCGGATCGGTAATGGTAGCCTTACGGAGATTCCTCTTCCTCTTCTGTGACTTCTTGGTCAGGATATGGCTCTTATAGGCCTTCATTCTCTTCAACTGTCCGGTGCCGGTCTTGTGAAAGCGCTTTGCTGCGGCTCTCTTTGTCTTATACTTTATCATGACATTTCCTCCTTATGTCGTTTATCTTTTCTGGCTTAAAAACATTACGAGACTTCTTCCCTCGACCTTCGCGGGCTTGTCCACCACGGCAATGTCCGCTAACTTCTCGGCGAATTCGTCAAGCACGCTTTTTCTGTCGTTCATGTGACTGATCTCGCGGCCGCGGAATCTCATTGAGACCTTGACCTTGTCCCCGTGCTCGATGAACTTCCTCGCGGCATTCGCCTTGGTGTTCATATCGTTGTCATCGATATTGGGCGAGAATCTGACTTCTTTGGTCTCTATGACCTTTTGCTTCTTCTTCGCTTCCTTTTCTTTACGTGTCTGCTCGTAGCGGAATTTACCATAGTCTATGATCTTGCAGACAGGCGGGTGCGCGGTCGGCGCAATCAGCACCAGATCAAGTTCCTCCTCTTCCGCAAGCTTTAAAGCTGCCGAAGTCTTCATAAGACCGACCTGCTCGCCGTGGCTGCCGATAAGTCTTATCTCCATCTCCTGGATGTCTTCGTTAATCAATGCTTCGCTAATGGTGATACCTCCCGAAATCAATCTGCGAGCAAAACCGCCTGTTTGAAAAAGAAAACGGCGGACGCAAAGCACCCACCGTTCTTATATCTGAACCCGTGTCGCCGATGCGCACAGGTGAGAGGATACTCTGCTTCAGGTAAATTTTCAACAGCAATATATTAGCACTGACCGTGACAGATGTCAACAGTTTTATGCGAGCTGCTGTCTGATTATTTCGACGGCCTTTGCGAGCGCGGGTTCTATTCCGGAGGGATCCTTTCCTCCTGCCTGCGCCATACCGGGGCGTCCGCCGCCTCCTCCGCCTACGAGAGCGGCTATCCCCTTGATTATATTGCCGGAATGCGCGCCAGCCTTCTGGGCGGCATCGGAAGCCATCGCTATGAGATTGACCTTTCCATCCTTCTCCGAAGCCAGCACTACGACACAGTCACCGAGCTGATCCTTCAGCCCGTCGCCGAGTCCGCGCAGCTCGTTCATATCCACTCCGGGCACGCTCTTCGCGATAACACTGAGTTC
>JAZRWL010000007.1:0-4356 GCA_045599685.1 Lachnospiraceae bacterium | reverse complement strand
GTATGCGAACATATTTTGACCCCAAACAACAGTTATTAATCGGCAGAGGTAAAGTATGGAAAAAATGATTTTAACAACAGAAAATTTGTGTTCAGGTTTCCCGTCTGTAAACGGTTTTCTTCCCGCCGTGAAAGATGCATTCCGACCGCCCTCACCTGTTGAGCGCGCAGGACAGAAGCAGCGCGTTGAACTTGGCCTCGGCATTCTCTGCGCGTGATACGAGCACTATAGGCGCCGCCGCTCCGAGGACTACCCCCGCCGTTTTCGCACCTGCCACGCAGGTCAGTACCTTTCCGGTGATATTACCGGAATGTATATCGGGGAATATGAACAGATCGGCCTCACCGCTCACCCTGCTTTCGATATGTTTATGAGCTGCGACCTCTCTGCTCAGCGCGACATCCATCGCTACCGGGCCTTCGACCAGGCAGCCGGTTACCTCTCCCGCTTCATTAAACCTTTGCAGCTCTGCGGCGTCAACGCCCGCCTGCACTCTCGGGTCCACCTTTTCATTGGCCGCGAGAACGGCTACCTTCGGCTCCTCATACCCCAGTCTGTGCAGCGCCTCCGTACACGAAATGATAATCTGCTTTTTCTGTTCCAGATCGGGCGCCGGGCACATGGCTGTGTCACTGTGAAAATGCAGCCTGTTCTGTCCGGGGATCTCAAAGGCCGCGAAATGACAGAGGAGCCTTCCGGTCCTGAGGCCGTTCGTCTTGTCCAGCACGGCATGCAGGTAGACCGAGGTATTCATGAGACCCTTCATCAGCACGTCTGCCTCTCCGTCATGCACGAGCTTCACCGCCAGTGCGGCAGCCTCCTCATCTGAAGATGCGGCGACTGTCCTGACATCATTCAGCCCCTCTTCGGCACAAAGCTTTGTGATTATTTTCTTGTCGCCCACAAGAATGGCATCGCCCAGCCCTTCGCTCCGAAGCATGGAGGTGAGCTTTATGATCTCCGCATCCGCGGCTCCCGCGACAGCGACAGTCATTTTCCCGCAGCCGAGGGCGGCGGCTTTCAATTCTGCAAAATCTCTGATCGGCATATCCTGACCTCCGGTCCGTTTTGTACATGTATTATATCATCCGCACGGTACTTTCGCCATAATGACCGCATGCGTTCCTGCCGGGAAGACGCCCGGGCAATAAAAAACCGCGTTTTCACGCGGTTTTTGAAGTGTATATCTGGTCTTTCTCCGGCGGCGCACCACTTCAATGCCCGTACACGCCGGATACCGTTATCAATATTTCGCCACGACCCTTCTTACTGCCGACCAGGAATCGCTGTATACGCGCTTTCCGTCTATGCGCGAATAGGCTTTCACCTTGTAGTAATAGACGTTTCCCGCGCTCTTTCCGGTATCGGTCCAGGCAAGTGTACCGGCATCCAGGCTCTTTACGGCCTTGTAGGTACCGCCCTTGCCGAGCTTGCGATATACGACATATCCGTCAGCGCCCTTTACAGCCGACCATGTCACCCTGACTCTTCCCTTCGTGGCGGCCTTCACGGTGAATGTCGAAGGAGCCCCCGGCTTCGTGCAGGTATATGCGATCACGAAAGGACTCTGGTCGTATATCCTCTTACCGCTTACGAGCGAGTAGGCACGTACCTTATAGTAATACTTCGTGCCGGCCTTCAGTCCCGTGTCGGTATATCCGGAGGCCGTACCCCTGGTCACATTCGCTATTGCGGTATACTTGCCTGTCTTCGACGGAGCTCTGTAGATCATGTATCCGTCCACACCGCCGTCATTGGGTGTCCACTGTACTCTGATCACGGTCGGGCTCGGGTTCTTTGCCTTTACGGTCTTCAGCGCGAGCGGAATGGGCTTCGCCGAGCCTATACTGCTGCTCGCGTACTGCTTCCCGCCGTCATAAATATAATACGCGCAGACCTTGTAATAATAGGTCTTTCCGGCTTTCAGTCCGGTCACGTTGGTATATGACAGCGTATATGAGCTCGTGATGTCCTTTATGGCCGTGTATTTTCCGGTCTTTGACGTGGCTCTGTAGATCATATATCCGTCACAGTTCACCCTGTTCCAGCTGAGCTTGATTTTTTCGGAGCCGGCGCTGACTGCCTTTACCGTGGATACGGCCGTCGGGGCGGGATAGGACTTGCGCGTTACCTGTGAGGAGTAATATCCCGGATGACTCGTGTTGTTCCTGTTGGCGTCCTGACATGCCACGCCGTATTTGTACTTATTTCCCGCCTTCGCGGTCTTGTCGGTGAAGGTCGTCCCCGTAGAATAACCTATGGTAACGAAGCTGCCGCCGTTAGTAGAACGCACGATACGGTAATTCGATACGCCGAAGATCTTGTTCCAGGTCACGACCATGCCCTGGAATTTGTTATATACATTCGTTACTTCGGGTCTCGGATATGCGGGCAGCGGTGCCTGCTGGTTCCTGTTCAGATAATACAGGTACTGGCTGTCGTACGGCGACGAAGCAACGGGGTAGCAGATCCTGTCATTTTCATAATCGTAATAGAGCCCCCATATCTGGTTCGGAGAGGAGAAACTGCTTTCGAGCGTCGCATAACTCGGAGATGTGTTTATGGTGTAGGAATATATCGCATTGCTCGTATTGAAATATATTCTGCCGTCCTTGATCCCGATGCCGCGGAATTTTTCTGTCCAGTAGCTCCCGGTCCCGGCAGGCCATATGTCGGAGGAGCGGGAGGCCTCGGTATAGGTGCTCGAGCTGCCGACAGAGGTCCATTTGATATCGCCGGAGGTCGAAGCATAGTATATGATATTACCATCGAAGGCCACGGCGTACTTCGTGTCGTTCCAGAACCTGCCTTCAAATGTATAGGAATTCGCCAGGCCGCAGGCGCTCGGAGATCCGGACTCATACTCGAACTCCCAGTCATAGCCGGTGTGTCCGTTTGCACGCATCGTCGCGTCGGTGACAAGGAAATTCTTGTGCAGCGCACGGCCGGGATGATCATGGTCATTCGTCAGAGGATCATCCCAGGTCACATCGACATGATACCAGTTCCCGTTTATCTGAACGAGATTCCACGCGTGATTGTTTTCATTCGAGCAGACGATACGGCAGGGCACTCCCAGCCTGTTCATGATCAGTGCGTATGCTTCCGCGTATCCCTGGCAGACGCAGAGCCTGTCCACAAGGCAGGCGCTGGCATGATGCGTGTCAGATATCTGGTGATTCACATCATATGCTCTGGTAGAGGCAAGCAGATCGTGCACGAACAACGCCTTGTACTCATCAGGCAGGTTCTCGTCCACTACTCTTGTGATGCGTCCGGCAGCTGTATTCGTCGCGTCCCTCTTATTATATGCGGAGTAATACTCCAGGATTTTCGTATCATAGATCTTACTGTATGCCGTCGTACCGGGATAGGCGTCATATTCGCCGTCCTTTCCGGCTGCCGCGAACGAGTCCAGCACCTCCTGTACATGCTTTTCCAGCTCACCCTCGGGCAAGCGGGGATACTGATATCCGTAAGCATCTTCCTCCTGCGCAGCCGACACTACCGCCGGGCAGGCGATAAGTACCGCCAGCACGAGCAGCAGTAATAACCGTTTGTAAATCTTCTTCATTACGTCCCCCCCGTTCCTATACACCGCATATTTATAATGCGGACACTAATTACTCGTATTATACTTTACACCCCCCCGAAAAAGCAACAGGTTTGTCCTGCCGGGAAAGACCGCATGACCGCCTTATCGCACAAAAAATACCGCCTGTTTTCCCAGGCGGTATTCGTCACTTATAAGTATTTATTTTCCGAGATGCTCCGTGATCTCAACATTCATCGTCCTGTCATAGCAGGAAAAGATCGAGTCGACATTTTCCGGTCTCGTACCGGCAGTGAACATACTGACTATCGGGACGATAACGAGCCCGCCTATCATCGCGAAAACGCCGGAGTAAAGCGAATTTTTGAAAATGAAGCTGAGGAATTCGCTGCCCTCCGCCGAGATCCAGCCGAGCGAGATGCATAGCTGCACTATCTCGAGTCCGATGCCCCATACGAAGGATACGACGACCGACGCGCGGCTGATACGCCTGCTGTACAGACCATACAGGAACGGTGCAAGGAACGCGCCAGCCAGTGCTCCCCATGACACGCCCATCATCTGAGCGATGAAAAGGCTCTTGTCAGACGCCTGTCTGATAGCGATCGCCGCTGAAATCACGATGAAAATACCGATAAAGATCCGCATCAGGGCCATTTTGCGTTTTTCGGTCATTTCCTTTTTGCAGAGGATCGGCGCGATGAAATCGAGCGTAATCGTCGAGGAGCTCGTGAGGACAAGGGATGAGAGCGTCGACATCGAAGCCGAAAGCACGAGTACGATCACGACTCCGATGATCACCG
>JAZRWL010000006.1:0-4764 GCA_045599685.1 Lachnospiraceae bacterium | reverse complement strand
AGCAGCTTGCTGCGAGATGTGCGAATGCCGCAAATCGGGTAAGAGGAGCAGGACTCCTACTACTCGATCGTGATAAAGCCGTTGCACGAACGCTCCTTCGCGTGGAATGGCGGGAGGCCCGGCACGGAGGCTGCTTTTTATTGCGGTGGCGGGAGACGGTTGGTATAATACGTGAAAGAACATGTACGCGGCGCGTACGGACAGTAAATAATACGGAGGGTGGAACATTATGACACTAAAAGAACTGGCTCAGGCGATTGGAGTATCCGGATTTGAGCGGGAAGTCGGCAAGGCTATAGCGGAGGAGATAAGACCCTATGCGGACGAGGTGATAATCGATGCGCTGGGAAACGTCATCGCCCTCAAAAAAGGCAATGGCGCCAATAAAAAGGTCCTCGCGGCGTCTGCGCATATGGATGAGATAGGTTTCATCGTGACTTCGGTCACCTCTGACGGCTTTGTGAAGGTGCGTAATATCGGCGGTCTGAATGTGTTCACGAGCTATATGAACCGCGTCAGATTCAAGAACGGTGCGGTAGGTCTCATGGGCTGCGGCAGCAAGATCGCAAAGGTCGAGGGGAACGGCATCGACGAGCTCTATGTGGATCTCGGCTGCTCTACGAAGGAAGAGGCCGAAAAGGTCGTGAATGTTGGCGATCACTGCTGCCTGAAGGGCGAATATGAGGAGCTTCCCGGCGGAAGGGTATCCTCAAAGGCTCTCGATGACCGTATCGGCTGCTGGGTCGAGATGGAGTGCCTGAAAAAGATGGGAACACCGTATAACGATATCTATTTCGTCTTCTCCGTACAGGAAGAGGTCGGCTGCCGCGGCGCGAAGGTCGCAGCAAACCGGATCAGGGCTGATGTCGGTATCGCGATCGATGTCACCCCTTCTTTTGACGTGCCCGGCGAAAACAATGCGAATGCCGTGCTCGGAAAAGGAGCGGCGGTCAAGGTCATGGACAGCTCGGTCATCTGTGACGAGTATCTGGTCGAAGAAATGGTAAAGTGCGCGAAGGACAACGGCATAGTATATCAGATCGAGGTGCTGCCCTACGGCGGTACCGACGCAAGTGCCTTCAATATGTCACATGAGGGCGTGAAGGCCTGCGGTATTTCTATCCCGGAGAGATACTGCCACAGCCCTTACGGTATCGTGGATATGGGAGACGTACAGGCCTGTATAGATCTGCTCGAAAAATTCGCCGATGTCGAATTAGCGTTTTAAGAAAGTGTATAAGGCAGGAGTATAATGAATATTAAAGAGATCCTTTCACATGCCGATCATACGCTGCTCACTCAGACCGCCACATGGGCTGAGATAAAGGAGCTGTGCGATGACGGTGTGCGCTATGGTACGTCTTCTGTGTGCATCCCGCCGTCTTATGTCAGACGGGCGGCGGAATATCTCGCCGGAAGGCTGCCGGTCTGCACCGTTATCGGCTTTCCGAACGGTTATTCTACTACTGCGGTAAAGGTCTTCGAGGCTGCCGATGCCATAAAAAACGGCGCTGCTGAAATAGATATGGTCATAAACGTCGGTCTGGTAAAGGACGGGCTGCGAGATGAGCTCACTGGTGAGATAAAGGCGGTGAAGGCAGCCTGCGACGACAGGATATTAAAGGTCATCGTCGAGACGTGCTTCCTGACCGAAGAGGAGAAGATCATGCTCTGCGGGATTGTCACAGAGGCGAGGGCGGATTATATCAAGACCTCTACGGGCTTCGGCAGCGGCGGCGCGACTTTTGAGGATGTGGCGTTGCTTCGTGAGTATGTAGGCCACGGAGTGAAGATAAAAGCAGCGGGCGGGATAAAAACGCTCGCGGACGCGGAAAAATTCCTGCAGCTTGGAGCGGACAGACTCGGAACGAGCCGTATAGTAAAGCTCGCGAAGGAACAGGGATTGTAAAAGCCACGGAAAATAATCGTTTTTGACGTCGGAAGCATTGAAAAACGGCGAAAACACTTGACTTCTTATACCACCTGAGTTAGCATTTGTTTTAATTTTTATCAGACAATTTGCTGAGGTGAAAAATGGAGATCAAGATCTATAAGAATCAGAACCCTGCACAAAAGCCGGGTAGTGACGCCCCTTTGGCTTTCGGAAAGACCTTTACCGATCACATGTTTGTGATGGATTACAGTGAAGACCGGGGCTGGCATGATGCGCGTATCGTTCCTTACGGTAATATTTCGCTGTCACCCGCGGCTGCGGTCCTGCACTACAGCCAGGAGATATTCGAGGGACTCAAGGCATATAGGACTGCTGACAGCAGAGCACTGATGTTCCGCCCCGACAGGAATATCGAACGAATGAACAATTCCTGCGAGAGACTGAGCATGCCGAAGCTCGATCCGGATCTGTATCTTGAGGCGCTGAAGACCCTTATATCAATGGATAAGGACTGGATCCCTACCCGTTTCGGTACCTCTCTTTATGTGAGACCCTTTATGATAGCGACCGAGCCCGGTCTCGGAGCGAGTACGGCGAAGGAATATATGTTCATCATAATTCTTTCCCCGAGCGGCCTTTACTACCCCGAGGGATTGATGCCTGTCGGTATCTGGGTCGAGGATGAATATGTTCGTGCCGTGCGCGGCGGTGTCGGAGCTGCGAAGACAGGCGGAAACTACGCGGCAAGCCTGAAGGCTCAGGACAAGGCGCACGACGGCGGATATTCTCAGGTGCTCTGGCTCGACGGAGTGGAGCGCAGATATATTGAAGAAGTCGGCTCGATGAATATCTTTTTCAAGATCGACGGAAAGGTGATCACTCCGATGCTGAACGGCAGTATACTGCCTGGAGTAACGCGCCGAAGCGTCGTTGAGCTTTGCAGAGACTTCGGATATGAGGTCGAGGAACGCCGTATTTCGATACAGGAGGTCGCAGACGCCTACAGAGCAGGAAAGCTCGAGGAGGTATGGGGCACCGGTACGGCGGCTATCATTTCGCCTGTCGGACGCCTGAAATGGGGCGGCGAGATCATGATAATCAATAATAATGAGATCGGTGAGCTCAGTCAGAAGCTCTTCGATACAGTCACCGGGATTCAGACCGGCGCTATCGAGGATACTCACGGCTGGACAGTAGAAATACCGTAAAGAAGGCCGAACTGCAACGCAGGCCTCAGGAGAGGAGTTTTTATGTCCGAACGTAAAGAGGGAAGGAAGTCGTCGAACACCCTGTCAACGGTCATCATGACGCTTTGCTGTTTCGGTGTGGGCTTCGTTATCGGTTCCTCGGAAATCTTTTCTTTTCCCGAGGACGCAGGCTTTTTTGAGATCCTGGCGGTTTTTGTCCTGCAGTTTGCGTTCATTCTTCTCGGATTATATCTGCAGGTCATTATCCATGAGGCCGGACATCTTTTGGCCGGCCTCATTACCGGATATCGTTTTTTGTCCTTCCGCATCGGAAACGTGATGCTGTTGAAGATAGGCGGGAAATATTCATTTAAACGCTTTTCGCTGGCCGGGACCAGCGGCCAGTGTCTCATGATACCGCCTGACAGGGCTCCGGACGGGACATATCCTTACCGGCTTTATCACATGGGCGGCGTATTGCTCAATCTCATCACGGCAGCGGCGTCTGTAACCGCATTCTGCTTCATTCCCGACGGTAATTATTTCGGTTCATTCTTATTTTTCTTCGGCATTTTCGGAGTCATCCTGGCGATATTTAACGGTATTCCGATGCGCTCCGGCGGAGTTCCGACGGACGGCTACAATGTCATCCATATCGGCGGTGAGCCCTTTGCGCTCGACGCAATGTGGCTGCAGCTGAAGATCAACGAGTCACAGCATGAGGGCGTGAGGCTGAAAGACTTGCCCGCGGAATGGTTCACGATCCCTGAGAGTGCGGCGAAAAGCAATGAGATCATAGCAGCGCTTGCGGTCTTTTCGGAAAACAGGGCGATGGACGCGATCGACTTTTCGAGGGCAAAGGAGCAGATAACAATGCTCCTTGACGGAGGAGAGTATTCCGTGATAGGGCTGTACAAAGGCCTCCTGGAATTCGATAAGGTCACGATAGATCTTATCGAAAACGGCGCAAATGCCGATATTTCCGCACTTGAGCGCCGTGAATTGAAGACCTTTCGCAGATCGATGGCAAAGTATCCGGCGGTGATACGCACGGAATACGCGGTCAGTGTCCTGAAGAAGAATGATCCTGTCGGAGCACAGAAGAAAAAGGCGCTCTTCGAAAAGGTCGCCGAAAAATACCCTCTCGTTACGGATATCGCGTCGGAAAGGGAAATAATGGACTATATATCGGAAAAAGCGGGAGGATTTTACGGGAGGCAATAACGCGGGAGGTCTTATGGATCCGAAGTATGAGAAAATCATGGATATGCCGCATCACGTACCGGAGAAGCATCCGCGGATGAGTATGCATGACAGGGCGGCACAGTTTGCGCCCTTTGCGGCGCTGACGGGGCTTGACGCTCAGATGCTTGAAACCGCAAGACTTACCGACAGAAAAATAGTGCTTGATGACGATATAAAAGAAAAACTCGACCGCTGCTTCATGCTGCTTGCGGACAGAATTGACGAACAGCCCGACATAAGGATAACCTATTTTGTCCCCGACACGAAAAAGACGGGCGGAAAATATGTAACCGTTGACAAACAGCTTAAAAAGATAGATAATATCTACCGTAAAATGACAATGACAGACGGTACTGAAATCAGCGCTGACGACGTACTGATGATTGAAAGCAGGTAAAAAATGAAAAACATTTACGATAAGGTATACAGACTTCTTGA
>JAZRWL010000005.1:0-12205 GCA_045599685.1 Lachnospiraceae bacterium | reverse complement strand
GCCCCTCACAGCTATACCGGCGAGGACGTCGCGGAGATCCAGTGTCACGGCGGAGCCTTTCTGATGCGTCGGGTGCTCGGACTTGCCATAAAAAACGGCGCACGTCTGGCTGAGCCCGGAGAATTTACGAAAAGGGCTTTTCTGAACGGCAGGCTCGATCTGGCACAGGCAGAGGCGGTGATGTCGCTTATTAGCTCCCGCAACGAATTCGCCCGCAGAGCGGCCTTTGAGCAGCTGAGCGGAAGTCTGAGCACGAAAATAAACGCACTGAGAAGCGAGGTACTGAGCGAAGCGGCTTTCCTCGAGGCGGCGATAGACGATCCCGAGCATATCTCCACTGAGGGGTACAGAGAAAAACTCATTGAAAAACTGGGTGTCATGACAGCGGAGATCGATGCTCTCATCCTTGCATCGGAAAACGGAGAAGTGCTTCGTGAGGGAATCCCCGCGGTGATCCTGGGAAGTCCGAATGTCGGGAAATCTTCGATCATGAATCTCCTGCTTGACCGCGAACGTGCGATAGTGACGGATATACCGGGCACGACGCGCGATATACTGGAAGAGACAGTGCGTATAGGAGAGCTGACTCTGCTCTTAAAGGATACCGCAGGGCTCAGGGAGACCTCGGACAAGGCAGAGCAGATAGGTGTCGAACGCGCAAGAGAGGCCGCCATGAAGGCTGAGCTTATACTGTATGTGATAGACGCGGCGAGGGCGCTCTCTGACGCGGAGATACAGGAGATCCGCACCGCAGCGGACGGCAGGAAGATAATACTGCTGCTGAATAAGACAGACCTCGAGGGCCATGTTTCGGCAGAAGAGATAGCTGACATCACCGGGATCGTGCCGATCGAATTTTCGGCAAAGACCGGTCAGGGTCAGAAGGAATTAATAGATAATATTTTAACGATACTCGGAGACGGGTTCGTTGCAGTCTCCGGGACGACGGCGATCGCGAATCTGCGACAGTGCGCTGAACTCCGAACGGCCGGGGAAAGCCTCCGGTTGGTGCTTGCTTCGGCGAGGGCGGGGATGAGCGAGGATCTGTTTACGATAGATCTCATGGACGCTTATAACGCGCTGTCCCGTATCGTCGGCGAAGCCGTGGATGACGCGCTGGCAGACAGGATCTTTGCGGATTTTTGTATGGGGAAGTAAAACAGTGATTTCCGAAACATTTGACATAGCTGTAATAGGCGCGGGACACGCGGGCTGTGAGGCCGCTCTCGCCGCGGCACGACTCGGAAAAAAGACGATACTGTTTACGGTCAGTGCCGACAGTATCGCTATGATGCCCTGCAATCCGAATATCGGCGGTACGTCGAAGGGACATCTCGTACGTGAGGTGGACGCGCTCGGCGGCGAGATGGGCAGGAACATCGACAGGACTTTTATCCAGTCGAGGATGCTGAACCTTTCAAAGGGCCCTGCCGTGTATTCGCTGCGTGCACAGGCCGATAAAAAGGAATATTCGGATTCGATGCGCAAAGTGCTCGAGAATACTGAGGGTCTTTATATCAGACAGGCCGAGGTAAAGAGCATCGATATCATCGACGGGGCGGTCGTCTCTGTCACTGTCTCATCCGGCGCGGTATTTCCGTGCCGGGCAGTGATACTCTGCACGGGAACATATCTGAGATCCAGATGTATTTATGGAGATGTGAGTACATATACCGGACCGAACGGACTTCCGGCAGCCAATCTCCTTACGGATTCGCTGTCAGCCGCCGGAATCAGGCTGAAACGCTTCAAGACAGGGACCCCGGCAAGGGTTGACGGAAGAACGGTCGACTATTCGAAAATGGAGGAGCAGACAGGCGATGTGCCGATTACCCCGTTTTCCTTCGAGACCGACAGGGAAAGTATCCAGAAGCCGCAGGTCTCCTGCTGGCTGACATATACGAATACTGCCACACATGATATCATACGGGCGAATCTCGACAGATCGCCGCTGTTTTCCGGCGATAACGAGGGCGTGGGCCCCAGATACTGTCCTTCCATAGAGGATAAAGTGGTCAGATTCGCGGACAAGGACAGGCATCAGCTCTTCATAGAGCCCGAGGGCCTGTATACGAACGAGATGTATATATCGGGTATGTCGAGTTCCATGCCGGAGGATGTACAGGAGCAGATGATCCGCACGATCCCCGGTCTCGAGCACGCACATATCGTAAGGAATGCGTACGCCATAGAGTATGACTGCATAGACGCGACCCAGCTCAAACCTTCGCTTGAATTCAAGGACATACGCGGGCTTTTCAGCGCCGGACAGTCAAACGGCAGCTCCGGATATGAAGAGGCCGCGGCACAGGGCCTCGTCGCGGGGATCAACGCAGTCAATCTCTTAAACGGTAATGAGCCGATGCTGCTCGACCGTTCGCAGGCTTACATAGGTGTCCTCATAGACGATCTTATTACAAAGGAGACCAACGAGCCTTACCGTATGATGACCTCGAGAGCCGAGTACCGTCTGCTTCTCCGGCAGGACAATGCAGACATGAGACTCTCCGAGGAGGGCTACAGGCAGGGCCTTATAAGCAGAGAACGGTATGATAAGTTCCTGCATAAAAAGGCTTTGATAGAGGCCGAGATAAATAGAATGAGGGGGACCTATGTCGGAGATCGTCCCGAGGTCCGGGAACTGTTAGATGCCTGCGGCTCGACAAGACTTGTATCCGGCAGCTCTCTTGCCGAGCTTTTGAAGCGTTCGGAGCTGGATTATGAGAAGCTGCGCAGCATCGATCCGGAAAGGCAGGAGCTTCCTGCCGAGGTGACGGAGCAGGTCAATATCGAGCTGAAGTATGAGGGGTATATAAAGCGTCAGCTCCTGCAGGTCGAACAATATAAAAAGCTCGAAAGCAAGCGCATTCCCGAAGAGCTCGATTACGAGAGTTTGACTAATCTCCGTCTTGAGGCAAGACAGAAGCTTTCCCGGATCAGACCGGTGACCGTAGGACAGGCGTCGCGAATATCCGGTGTTTCACCGGCTGACATAGCCGTGCTGATCGTATGGCTGGAAGGAGCAAGGAGGAAAAACAAGGATGGCTGATATCACAGAGCTGATATACGAGAGACTATCCGGGATAATACCGGGCACCGACCGTGAAAAGGCCGGTCTTCTGAACACCTACTATAACATGGTCGTCGAGTATAATGAAAAAGTCAATCTGACGGCGATCACCGAGCCGGAAGACTTCGTTACCAAACATTTCATAGACAGTCTCCTCGTCCTTGTCACGGACAATGTTTCACGTGAAACATTTGCAGAGAAGAAAAAGCCGGACAGGCGTCAGAGCACTGGCATGCAGTCAAAAGCCGCAGCAGAGGAAGAGGCCCCGAGAACAGACAATGTTTCACGTGAAACATTGATCGTTCCGGATGCGAAGCTCATCGATATAGGAACGGGCGCCGGATTCCCCGGGATTCCGCTTGCGATATTCAGACCTGATATAAAAATTACTCTCCTGGATTCACTGGCGAAGAGAGTAAGCTTTCTCGAATCCGTAATAAAGGAACTGGGACTTGGCAATGTGACTGCCCTGCACGGAAGAGCCGAGGATTATGCACATTCGCTGAAGCACAGGGAGAGTTTCGATATATGCGTTACACGCGCAGTCGCTCCGCTGCCTGTGATCACAGAACTCTGTCTGCCGTATGTGGCAAACGGAGGATACTTCATCGCGTACAAGACCGCGGACTGCGCCGAAGAGGTAAACTCAGCTGAGAATGCGCTGAGGCTGACCGGCGGACGCATAGAAAGCATTGACAGGATAGGCATACCGGATACGGATATTGTGAGAAGCCTGATCAATATAAAAAAGGTAAAGACGACGATCAAGAAATATCCCAGAAAGGCCGGTACACCGAAAAAGGATCCCCTGTAAGACGAATAGGATCAGGGAGGTCTGCCGCAGGAAGACAAAAGATACCCGGTGATCATCGCTGGCACAGGCCGTATCTGCGGCGATCGGATGCTCGTAAGAGCGACACGGATGCTCAGAGCGTATTACCCCGCGGGGATTGTAGAAGAAGGTCGCGCATGTTATAATTCGCGTACCGGAGGTGAGATCATGAAGAGGATAATAGCCATAGCAAATCAGAAGGGCGGCGTGGGAAAGACCACGACAGCGGTAAACCTTGCGGCGGGCCTGGCCCTGCGCGGAAGGCGGGTGCTGGCTGTTGATCTCGATCCTCAGGGGAATATGACCTCCGGGCTCGGTATCGAAAAAAACGAGGTCGAGCTGAGCGTATATACAATGCTTACCGGTGAATGCACGGCCGCAGAGACGATAAAAACGACAGAATGCAAGAAGCTTGATCTGATTCCTTCCGATATGGATCTTGCCGCGGCTGAGATAGAGCTCATAGACCGGAATGAACGGGAATATCTCCTTCGGGAAGCACTGAAAGATATCAAACGCAAATATGACTATATCATAATCGACTGTCCCCCTGCCCTCAGTCTCCTCACGGTAAATGCTATGACGACAGCCGACACGGTACTCGTGCCGATCCAGTGCGAATACTACGCGCTGGAGGGATTGTCTCAGCTTATATACACTATCGATCTGGTAAAAGAGCGTCTGAACCGCCGCCTGAAGATAGAGGGCGTGGTGTTTACCATGTATGACAGCCGCACGAACCTTTCCGAACAGGTGGTCGATAACGTCAGGACGAAGCTGAACCAGTATATCTACAGATCAGTGATACCGCGGAACGTGAGACTGGCAGAGGCCCCGAGCTACGGCATGCCTATACAGCTGTATGATCCGAAGTCTTCGGGAGCACTCAGCTACGATCAGCTGGCAGGGGAAGTGGACGGCAGGAAATTCTATATCTGAATCTGAAGACGGAGGGAAAGAAAATGGTTAAAAAACGTGGTCTCGGAAGAGGAATTGATTCTATTATCCCGCCGCAGAAAGTGGATAAGAATAACGAGAAACAATTATCTACCAACCATATTGACAATAATGTGGATAACTCGGTGGATAAAGTTGATAAAACTACGACAAACCTGAGGATATCACTGATCGACCCGAACAAGGATCAGCCCAGACAGAGCTTCGATGAGGCCAGTCTGAAGGAGCTGGCAGAGTCGATAACAAGATATGGTATTATCCAGCCTCTCGTAGTTACTAAATACGGGAAGCGCTATCAGATCGTCGCGGGCGAAAGGCGTTTTCGAGCGGCCCGCATCGCCGGATTAAAGGAAGTGCCGGTCATAATAAAGGATTATACCGAGGCGGAGCGAGCTGAGATAGCGATCATCGAGAATATCCAGCGAGATGATCTGAATCCCATAGAAAAGGCCAAGGCTTATGAAAAGCTCATAAATGAATTCGGACTGAAGCAGGAGGAACTCGCCTCCCGCCTTTCAAAGAGCCGTTCCGTGATCACGAATTCGATGCGCCTGTTAAAGCTGACGGAGGATGTGCAGAGCCTCATAGTAAAGGGGTTACTCAGCGAGGGGCACGGGAGACTTTTGATAAACGAGGATCCCGCGGTGCAGAACGCAGTGGCGGTAAGGATAGCCAAAGAAGACCTGGGCGTGCGTGAAACCGAAAGGCTGCTCGCCGAAATGAGCGCAAAAAAGCCCGAGGCGACCGTAAAAACGAAGAAAAAGGCCGAACGGAGCGCGGATATCGAAAGACTCGAGGAGGAACTGCAGAGCCTTGTAAATTCAAAGGTCACTCTGCAATGCGGAGCCGGAGGCACCGGCAGTATCAATATCAGGTATTATTCGCTGGAGGAATTCGACAGGCTCGTCGAGCTATTGAAGAGGGGGAGCAATGGATAAGATCAGAGAGATCCTGAGCGACATAGGACTTACCGAAGACAATTTCATGCTCATTCTTATCGTCCTTGTGCTGGTACTCGTGACAGTGGTGATCATAATGCTGGTCCGCATGGGGAAGATGTACAGAAGATATGATTTTTTCATGCGCGGCAAGGATGCCGAGACCCTGGAGGATCTGATCGCGGAGGATCATGCGAAAATGTATTCTCTGCAGGATCAGGAGATGGAAAGCCGTGATCGAATAAAGCTTTTGCAGAGCGGAGTCAGCCGTTCGCTGCAAAAACGCAGCATAGTAAAGTATAATGCCTTCGAAGGAATGGGCGGGCAGACGAGCTTCGTAATGGTGCTTCTCGATGACAACAACGACGGTATCCTGCTGAACGCCATGCACAGCCGGACCTCCTGCAGCATCTATGTCAAGGAGATAAAGCGCGGAGAACCTGATTCCGTAGTCAGCAACGAGGAAAAGAAGGCGATAGAGCAGGCACTGAAGGCCTGAACTTCGTCTGATTCTTCATATGATCCGCAAAAACAGCTTCCGGGTGATGCCCGGCTGCGGATCGGTAAGAGGAATTGTATCGTAAAGAGAAATGCCCGGAAAGGTGTTAATGCTTTTTCGGGCGTTTTCTGTTTCGCGGGCGCAAGTTTCGCGTGAGCCGTCAGACACGCGACCTGCCGGGATGAAAAATAGAGAGGAATATAGGGATATGAAAGAAATAATAGAAACAGAAAGAATGATACTCAGGAAATGGGTTGAAAGCGACGCGGACAGCCTTTTTGAGTATGCGGGAGATCCGGATGTAGGGCCGATCGCCGGATGGCCGCCGCACAAAAACGTTAATGACAGTCTTTTTGTCATCAGAAATGTGTTTTGCGAGGAAGAGTGCTACTGTATCTGCGAGAAAGGGACCGATACCGCAATCGGCGCAGTAGAATTAAAGCTTAACGGCCATACCGACATGACCGACAGGGATGACGAATGCGAGCTGGGATACTGGCTCGGGAAGCCCTTCTGGGGCAGGGGATACATGCCAGAGGCGGCGAAAGCACTTATAGCAAGAGGCTTTACGGAGCTCGGTATGACTACGATCTGGTGCGGATACTATGACGGGAATTCAAGATCAAAAAGAGTACAGGAAAAATTGGGATTCAGGTATCATCATACCAGCTATGACGTTGAAGTACCGCTTATGAACGAGGTCCGTATAGGCCATACGAATTATCTGACAAAGGAAATGTATACGGAGCGGGTGAAGGATCACCTGAAAAGTGACTGCGGCGGAAAAATGATAGAAACCGAAAGATTATTCCTGCGAGAAATGAAAGCGGAAGATTATGACGCTCTTTACAGGGTCCTGGCCGATTCCGATATCATGAGTCATTACCCGTATACCTTCGATGAAAAGCGGGTACGTGGCTGGATCGATAAAAACATCGAACGCTATCGCATTTTCGGCTTCGGGCTCTGGGCAGTCTGCCTCCGTGAGACCGGAGAAATGATCGGTGACTGCGGACTGACCATGCAAAATATCGATGGTATTATCAGGCCGGAGATCGGATATCATATCCGAGCGGACAAGCAGCAGAAAGGTTTTGCCAGAGAAGCGGCGATCGCCGTCAGGGACTGGACTTTCGAGAACACGCCGTTCCGTGAAGTTTATTCCTATATGAAATGTACGAACGAGCCTTCCGCAAAAACTGCTCTGTCTTACGGCTGCCGGCTGGTGGATGAATACTCCGATGAAGAAAACGGGATTACCAGAGTATTCAGGATCACCAGGGACGAATGGAGGATGAAAAGAATATGACATTCGCGTAATACACGGAGATGCTGCCTGAGGAAATAATAGAAGCTGTACAGCTTATCCATACGGTACACAAGGCAAGGGGATTTGCTGAAGAGATCAGGGAGAAAAAAGCAGTCCGGTATTATCATGTGTGAAGGACAAAAAAGACAGAAGCTAACAATACGACACGCCGCCCTTTCGGAGCGGCGTGTTTATGTCGCGGATGACCGGTAAGCTGTGCCGTGCTTATTTGAATATCAGACCCCAGATTATCGCGTATACGACGGCAGGGAGATAATTCGCCATCGGGAAGGTCCTTTCGAATACGAGATTCACACCGACTCCGGTGATAAGGACGGAGCCGACGATCGTAAGATCATTAAGGGCGGCGCCGACGAGGATGGGCTCCAGCCAGAAGGCGCAGATCGTGAAAAAGCCCTGGATAGCCACTACGGGGATGACAGAAAAAACGGTTCCCTTGCCGTATGTGGAAGAAAGCGCGAAGACGATGATAAAGTCCATGATGGACTTCGCGATCAGGACGCTGTAATCGCCGCGAAGCGCGTCATCCATCGGGCCGAGGATGGCCATTGCGCCGATGGATACTATCAGAGAGGCGGTGATGAAGCCATCGAGAAAGGATGAATCCCCGTCACTCTTTGCCTTTTTCCTCAGCCAGATGCCGAGATCCTCCATCTTCTGCTCTATACCGATGAGCTCTCCGGTCATTCCGCCGAGACAGAGCGATATTATCATCATCATCGTGCCGGAGCGCCAGATATCCTGACCGCTCACGGCAGACAGTCCCTCAAGCGTGCCCGAAACACCGATAAAAAACGCAGACAGCCCGCAGGCCTTCATCATGGTCTCCTTGCGTACGCGCCTGCTGAGAGCCTTTCCGAGGAACATTCCCAGCAGTCCGCCTATGATGATGGCGGCGGCATTGATTATTGTACCAGTACCCGGCATAAAATATCCTTTCTATTAAGCGGTCCTTCTTTCATAAAACAGGATCCGGTCGATATGTAAGCGGTATTATCGTCAGAACCAGAAACGGGGACGGGGATTGGACTTTTCCGGCTCAGGATACTCGACGCCGAAGGTCTCTGCGGTCACGGTCTTTATTACTACGGGCGTTACGGGCTTGTCGTCATAATCCGTCGCGACCTCCGCTATTGCATCGATCACATCCATGCCCTCGGTGATACGGCCGAAAGCCGCATATTGACCGTCAAGATGAGGGGCCTTTTCATGCATTATGAAAAACTGTGAGCCGCCGCTGTCGGGGTGCATGGAGCGGGCCATGGAAAGCACTCCGCGGTCATGGACCAGATCATTGTCAAAGCCGTTGCCGGAGAATTCTCCGCGGATCGTATATCCGGGGCCGCCCGTGCCGTTTCCCAGGGGGCAGCCGCCCTGTATCATGAAGCCCTTTATTACGCGATGGAAGGTCAGGCCGTCATAATATCCCTTATTGACCAGAGTGATAAAATTATTGATGGAATTCGGCGCTTTGTCGGGGTAGAGCTCTGCCTTGAAGACATCGCCGTTTTCCATGGTAAAGGTGATGATGGGATTTTCGTTCATAGTAGCCTCCGTAATTTTTGAACGGACCGGTGCGGTTCCGCTCAGCTTCCCCGGGCCCCGGAGGGCGCAGCCTCCAAAACAAACGGCTTTCGGGAAGGATTTTGACAAGTGTCAGTGTAACATATCCCCGCGGCAGGTCAAGAAAAATCGGCGGATAATGAGGAAGACCGGGAGCTGCCGTTCACAAGCTGTTAACATTTAATTAAAAAACTATTTACAACGGAATAATTCTTTAGTCACGATTGACTTGTAAACTTTGAAGCGTAGAACATTTTTCATAATTTGAGTCGAAAGACTCCCTCCCTTTATCTTTCAGCCCTCGATGCTTCGGTCGGGGGCTGTATATATTTCTGTGAATGACGGCAGACGGACGTTGAAAGGGTTTCGTAAGAATTTTAATGCTTTTTTAAGGCGATAGACTCAGAAAGGACACAGTTACATGTTATATTACAAACATAGATTTAGTCCCTCTCCTTTCTTAAAATGAAAAGGCCTTCCTGTCAGATGGCAGGGGGCCTTTTCTATTAGTATCACAGGACAAAAGGTAATGATCAAGGACCGCCGGAAGCCTTAAAAGCGGCAGACAGCGGTCCTTACGAAGTTTTCTGATATCGCGCCGGGTCTTAAACCTCAAACAGCAGGTCTCCGTAGGACGGGAAGGGCCAGAGCTTTTTGTCGACGAGTTTCTCGAGCGCATCTATCGGAGCGCGGAGAGCCTCCATAGCGGGGCGCACACGATCGGTATAAGCGCGTGCTGCCGCGGCCATATCGGAGATGAGCTCGGTCTCCTTTGTCACGGAAATAAGTTTTTCGGAGGCCTTGTCCGCCTCGGAAAGAAGTGCGGAGACACGTTCAAGAAGGCCTGTCGCGGTGCTTACATCTGCGGCGGGACTCGCCGCACGGACTGAATTGATACTGTCGGCCAGCTGCTTCTGGAAGGCGATCACCGCAGGGATGATCTGCTTGTGGGCGATATTGACTGTGCTCATGGCCTCGGTATGTATCTGTATATTGAACATTTCGTAGCGTATTTCAGCACGGGCGGCGATCTCCGCCTCACTCATGACCTGGTTTCTCTCGAAGACGTCTACCGTCTTTTTTTCATACAGGACGGGGATGGCATCGACCGAGGATTCCAGCTCGGGAAGGCCGCGTCTTTTCGCCTCAAGCTGCCATTCCTCCGAATAGCCGTTGCCGTTGAAGATGATGCGCTGATGCTCGGTCGCATACTTCTTTATGAGATTACGCAGAGCATCCTGCTTGTCTTCCGCTTTTTCCAGCTCAGAGGCCGCCTTGGCAAAGGCGTCGGCGAGGATGGTATTGAGCACCGTATTCGCGCAGGCGATGGAATCGGAGGAGCCGACCATACGGAATTCGAAGCGGTTTCCTACGAAGGCAAAGGGAGAGGTGCGGTTGCGGTCGGTGGCGTCCTTTGAAAATGCCGGAAGGAAGGCCACGCCTGTATCAAAATGCGTGCGCTTGATGCTGTGGGTGGCGAGACCGTCGGAGATTATCTGGTTTATCACGTCCTGCAGCTGTTCGCCCAAAAAAACCGAAATCACGGCAGGCGGCGCCTCCTTTGCGCCCAGACGGAAGTCGTTTCCGTAATCGGTCGCGGAAAGCCGCAGAAGCTTTGCGTAGTCATCTACCGCTTTCAGCATACAGGTGAGGATCAGAAGGAACTGCGTGTTTTCATGCGGAGTCCTTCCGGGCTCGAAAAGGTACAGACCGTCATCCGTCACGAGGGACCAGTTGTTGTGCTTGCCGGAGCCGTTTATGCCCTGGAAGGGTTTTTCGTGCAGCAGGCAGGTGAGATCATGCTTTTTTGCGACGCGCTTCAGGGTCTCCATGACGAGCTGGTTCTGGTCGGCGGCAATATTTACGGTACCGTATATGGAGGCGAGCTCGTGCTGACCGGGCGCGGCCTCGTTGTGCTGGGTCTTGGCGGGGACGCCGAGCGCCCAGAGCTCGCGGTTCACCTCATTCATGAAGGCTCCGACACGGTCGTTTATGACGCCGTAATAATGATCGTCCATCTCCTGTCCCTTGGCGGGCATCGTACCGAAAAGAGTGCGTCCGGTGTAGACGAGATCCTTTCTCTGCAGGTACTTTTTACGGTCGACGATGAAATACTCCTGTTCGGCCCCGACGAGCGGGATGATACGTCGTGATGTGGTATTGCCGAGCTGCCGCAGCAGGCGTATGCCCTCACGGCTGATGGCCTCCATCGAGCGTAGCAGAGGGGCTTTTTTGTCGAGGGCGGCGCCGTTATAAGCGTAAAAGGCGGTCGGGATGCAGAGGATCTTTCCTACGGATGTCTCTTTCAGAAAGGCCGGGGAAGTGCAGTCCCATGCGGTATATCCGCGTGCCTCAAAGGTGGCTCGCAAGCCGCCGGACGGGAAGGATGAAGCGTCAGGCTCGCCCTTTATCAGCTCTCTGCCGGAGAACTGCATGATCACATTCCCGCTTTCATCCGGGACGCCGATAAAGGAATCATGCTTCTCAGCGGTAATGTTCGTAAGGGGCTGGAACCAGTGTGTATAATGCGTGGCGCCGTTTTCGATCGCCCATTCCTTCATCGCGTTCGCGACGGTGTCCGCGGTAGCGAGAGAAAGCTCTCTGTCCTCGTGTATGGTGCGTTCAAGATCTTCATATACTTCAGCCGGGATGCGTGCGCGCATCGTCTCGGCATTGAAAACATTCTGTCCGAAAAGCCCGGAAATAGTGTCTTTGTTTTCCATAACAGCCTCCGATCTCATATAAGTGCGGACGTGCTTTCATGCGGTTTCCGATCACGTCCGTTAACTGTCTGATAAATACAAATGCCCGACGCTTTCGCTGCCGGACATTCCGGGGTCGTAAAAGCCCCTACGAATGGGATAATTATACATGATTATCCGTTCAATGCAACTGTTTTGCGGCGAAGACCTTTCGGATAATGGTTCTTGCACTGACCGCCGGAGACCTTGCCGAAGCCCAGCGAATGACCGTCCACGGTCACGAGACACCAGCCGTTTTCGTTACCGCAGGGGAG
>JAZRWL010000004.1:0-11563 GCA_045599685.1 Lachnospiraceae bacterium | reverse complement strand
TCAAAGCCGCTTTTTCCGTAAAAGCCGATATTTCCTTCGAATAAAACCGCCCCGTAGCCGAGTCCGGCAGCTTTTTGCAGAGAATAATCGAGGAGCCGCTTGCCGTAGCCCCTGCGTTTCAGCTCTGGCAGGATGCCGATGGGTCCCATCGTGAGGATCGGAAGCGCCGCACCGTCATCGGTCTCGATGACCGTCCTCATAAACATATTCTGTCCGATCAGCCGGCCATCCTGCTCCATGACGAGATCCAGTTCCTTTACGAAGGCGGGATCGTCACGCAGCACATGGATGACATAATGCTCACTGCAGCCCGGACGGTATACGTTCCAGAATGCCTCTCTTACCAGATTTTCAGTCTTCCTGTATTCGTTTTCTCTTTCAAGGCGAATACAGATGTCTTTATTTTCCATTGTTTTTCCTCCTTAGGTTTGCGGACATGCCGTCCGCCCGAATCGTTTTCTGATCACTGTATTCGGTTTTCCCCCGGGAGGTCAGACCGCGCAAACCTCCCGGTTATGCCGCCGTCTCCGTTTCGTTGTGCCGGACATAAGTCCTGCTGTTTGTGATGTACCTTGTCAAAAAGCACTCTCCTGATAATAATGATATAGTCAAAAAAATACCCTGCGGCAGCGGAAGCTGCCTTCCGCAGCCGAGAAAGTACCTGCCCGACTCAAAACCTCAGCGGAAATGTCTCGCTTATAGCAGAGCTACGACCTCATCGAGTGTAGGCATATCCCCGATCGTCTTTGCGTAATGGGCATAAAGCACCTTCGCATCACTGTCGGTAATGAACAGCGCCGGAAGCTGCAGCTCATCGCCCTCATAATCGCCGTGATGGAAGCCGTATTCCTTGATCAGCTCTCTCTTGCCTGCGAGCTTTTCCATATCGGCAGGGCCTGCCATCTCTTCCTTGCTCGCCGCAGGGAGTATCATCAGATCCTTGTAGATCTTCATCTCGCTGTCGCAGATGATCTCGTAAGGAAGGTGTCCCTCCGGGATATTTTTGCGGATATGTTCCTGATCCGACTGCATCACGACGAACACCTGAGTATCTTTGTCGGTGAATTTCTGATAATTGTTCTTTATCAGCTCGACATCCATACGGCAGATGGTGCAGCCGATATAACGAAGCACCCAGAATACCGTTTTCTTTTTGGCCTTCACCGCCTCATGGATCGACAGTTCGTCCCTGTAACCCGTACAAACAGTGTAATCCGGCATCACATCGTTTACTTCCAGTCTCTTTTCACGCATTGAACTCATCCTCCTTTTTTGTAAGTATACCTTAAAGGGGAAAACATACAAGATGTTTTCCGTATCTGATCTATATTTACCCGCTCCCGGGGCTTGTTCATTTTTCAAACATTTTCAAAAGCTTCATCTTCGTTTTTTCATTACTGCCGCCGTAAGGGTGCTCGCGAAGCGGAAGATTGAAATGTGTCTTCCCCTTCATGACAGTCTGCGGGTGTGTGAATTCGCGGAAGCCCCATTCTCCGTGGTACGCCCCCATGCCGGAGTGCCCGGTTCCGTTGAAGGGAACGCCCTTTACCATCATATGGACGCAGACCTCATTGATACAGCCGCCGCCGTACTGCTGTGTCCGCATCACCTGCTTTGCCCATTTCATATCCTTCGTAAAAAGATACAGCGCCAGCGGATGCTCTCGTTCCTGCATCACCGTCAGTATCTCATCCACAGCCCCGTCATCAAAGGGCACTACCGGCAATACGGGGCAGAAAAGCTCGTGCTGCACTATCTCATCATCCTTATCGACCGGATAAAGGATAGTCGGAGAATACTTGTTCGTCTCCCTCACGCCATGCCCGCCGAAATAAATACGGTCGCGGTATTCTTCCGCTATTTTTTCGCATTTTTCATATACCGAGTCCGTGATGAGCTTCGGATATTCCCCGTTTTCCTCGGGATGCTCCCCGACCTGTCTGATGAATTCCGCCTTCAGCGCGGCGAGGAAATCGTCCGCGATATCCCTCGCTACGGCTATCTGATTGATATTGATGCAGATCTGACCGGCGTTGCAGAGCTTGAAAAAAGCGATCTTGCGTGCGGCATCCTTTATATCAGCGTCCTTTCGGACGAGACACCAGTTCCCGGTCTCACCGCCCAGCTCGAGCGCCAGAGGAGTCAGATTCTTCGAGGCCTCCGCCATCACGTGCTTCGCTACCTCGGGTGAACCGGTGTAAAAGATCTTGTCGAAGCGCTCCGCGAGGCACAGATCGGCAATATCATGCCCGCCGTCGATAAGCGTGACATATTCCTCGTCGAAGGTCTCCGCGATAAAAGCTTTCAGTACCTGCGTACAGGCCTTTGATTTTGAACTGGTCTTTATCACCGCGGTATTTCCGCCCGCTATGCTCGCCAGCAGCACGCCCAGAGTGAGGAGCAGCGGAAAATTGAACGGGCTGATGATAAGCGATACCCCGTAGGGCATTTTATAAACAGTCGTCGAAAAGCTCGGAAAGCACATCAGTCCGCTGTAATGTCTTTCGGGTCTCGCCCACCTGCGAAGACCCTTTATCGTTTCATTGATCTCGACAATGATAGGTCCTATGTCGCAAAGATATGCCTCGACCGTGCTTCTGCCGAGGTCTTCGCGCAATGCCGCTTCGAATTCCACCTCGTGTGCGAGGACGGCAGCCTTCAGCTTTTTCAGCTGCGCGAGCCTCCAGGAAACGTCGAGAGTTTTACCCGTCCTGAAAAAAGCCCTCTGCTTTTCTACGATATTATGGATCTCATTTTCGGTATACATTTTTTCACCTTCCGTTTATTTCATCGAGCGCAGCTGTTATCTGTCGGCGTGAAAGCACGACAGGCGGCGAATAATTGATCGAATCCCACTCTATCGCCCTTGATAACGGCCCGTAATCCTCACGCGGGATAAGCTTTTCCGTCTCCTCGAAGCCGCAAAGCCGGATAAGCCCGCCGATCTTTTCGAGCAGTCTCCCGCAGGCATCTCCGTCATCGTCTGACGGCCCGGCCAGACCACAGTATCGTGAAAGCTCCGCGAGCTGCCTTTCGCAGTGCGAGTTTTGTTCCGCTGCACGCGGACTTTAACGAAAAGCGGTCGCCGCTTCAAAAAGAAACGGCGCGTCCCCTCCGGAGATACACCGTTTCCCGTAAAATATACGACTGCTGCCGAAATTTCGGCCCGCAATTACTCGAGGAATTCCTTTACCTTTGCCAGAAGCTCTATGATCGGCAGGTGCTGAGGGCATACGCTCTCGCCCTGGCCCCAGCCGATGCAGTCCCCCGCCTTGCCGTGATCCTTCGTGGCATTGGCATAATCCTTCTTGCCGCCGGCAGTCTGGTTGAAGACGAGCTGCTTGTTCCTGGCACTGAAAATGCTGTTGATCGGAATATTCATAGGGCAGCCCTCAACACAGTATTTGCAGGAGGTGCAGGGAACACTGTCGACCTTTTCCATCTCTACCAGAACATCCTTTACAGTCTGCTGCTCGGCTTCGCTCAGAGGCTTGAAATCCTTCATGTAGCTGAGGTTGTCCTCCATCTGACCGAGAGTGCTCATGCCGCTGAGTACCGTGATGACGCCCTCGAGGCTCGCGCAGTAACGAACTGCCCAGCTCGCATAAGACATATCCGGAGCGGCCTTGTCAAAGAGAGCCTTTACGGCGGGGATGGGGTCTGACAGGCTGCCGCCCTTTACGGGCTCCATAATGACCACGGGCTTGCCGTGCTTGCGGCAGACCTCCAGGCACTCTCTGGCCCTGACATTGGGGGCTTCCATGTCGGCATAGTTAATCTGGAGCTGTACGAATTCCGCATCGGAATGCTTCGTCAGAAGTTCATCGAGGAATTCGGGCTGATCGTGGAAAGAAAAGCCCCAATGCCTGATTTTGCCCTGCTCCTTGAGTTCCTTCGCATACTCCCAGATATGATAACTGTCATAATTGGGGGCGTTCTTTTTTGACAGCGCATGCAGCAGATAAAAATCGAAATATCCGGCGCCCGTGCGCTCAAGGCTCGTCTCGAACTGTGCCTTGCAGCTCGCCTCGTCGGTGCAGCCTACCAGTGAATTGATCTTGGTGGCAACGGTATAGCTCTCACGGGGATAACGCTTCGCGACGGCCTCTCTGAAGGCGATCTCGCTCCTTCCGCCGTCATAAACATAAGCGGTATCGAAATAAGTGCCGCCCGCTGCGATGAACTTGTCAACCATCTCTATGATCTGCGGCATATCGTTCTCGCCGTTTTCCAGATGCGGAAGGCGCATCAGGCCGAAGCCCAGCTTAAAAATATCTTTTCCCAAATAATCAGACATCATTCTACCTCCTCGGTATTCTTGTAATAATAATATATCACATTTTTACCGATCCCGCAAATACTCCTCTCCGTCGGAAAATGAAAAAAAACATATCCACGGAGGCCGAATTGGAATATAATAGAGAAAAATAAACCATCGCGGTTCAAGGAGGCCCAATATGAAACAGCTGCTTTCGGAGCTTACCGCCATCCCCGGCGGGATCGCCCATGAATATCCCGTAATGTGCTATATCAGAGAACGCCTGAAGGGGAAGGTTGACACGATGTGCATCGACGGCATCGGCAATCTGATCGTTTCCAAAAAGGGCGCACTGGACGGCCCCAATGTCCTGCTTTCCGCCCATGCCGACGAGGTCGGCTTCATCGTCACCCGCATCGAGCCGCAGGGCTTCGTGCGCTTTGAACTGCGCGGCGGCCATGACAACCGCACGCTTCCCTTCAATCAGGTGGTCATTTCCACCGACAAGGGGCCTGTAAAGGGCATCATCGGCTATCTTTCGGCCCACATGCAGCGCTTTGACAACAAAGAAAAGGTCACGCCCTACACGGATCTCTATATCGATATCGGCGCACACAGCGCGGAAGAAGCAATGGAAATGGGTGTGGCTACCGGCGATCCGATCACCTGGGACACCCCGCTGACCGATCTGGGAAAGGATGTCTGGCTCGGTCATGCTTTCGATGACAGATGCGGCTGCGCGATCCAGATCAAAATGCTCGAGACTCTTGATTTTTCAAAGTTCCACGGCACTGTATGGTGCATCTTCTCGACACGCGAGGAGGGCGGCCTGCTCGGCGTGGGTGTAGCTGCAAGGACTCTCGCAAGGGAAATAGACTTTGACGTAGCACTGGCCCTCGATACCACGCCCGCTCGCGACACGCTCGAGCCCGCACTGAACGACGGCACGATCGTACTTGGCGGCGGCCCCACGGTGAAGATTCTCGACGGCAGCTATCAGGCGACACCGATGGTATACAAAAAGCTGCAGAAGGTCGCAAAGGAAAACGGCATCCCTTATCAGAATGAGATCTATATGGGAATCGGCACCGACGCCGGTAACATCTATATCGCGGGCAGCGGGATCCCGAGCTCCGGCATCTCGATCCCTTCCCGCTACTGTCATTCCGCAAGAGAGACCGTCACCGCAGGCGATATGGAAAACAGTCTGGCGCTGCTGAACGCATTCCTGATGAGCCTCGAGGATAAGGACGAGTTCCGGTACAAATAAACCGGACTTCTTCCTCCGCAGCCTCGAATAGGAAGATCCCCGTCCGGGTCATCCCGGATGGGGATCGTTTTTTTGTTGTCGGGCAGAACATAACACCCATAGACTCTCTGTTTTTTGGAAAAACAGTTCCTTGTCCCCTTCCCCTTTGATTTTCAGAGGACAAGAGAAGGGAAAACCCGCGTCTTGTCCCCTTGAACGAGCTGCCTGATTGACTGAGGCCGCTGTCTCGTTTATGATTGAGGTGCAGAGAACAGACGCCTTCGAGCGCCGCCATCCCTGTCAATACGATCTCCGGGAGAACGATCATGACCGAGCTTTCCTATCCAGACCGCGTCCGCGGTATCTTTTCAGACCTTTTCGAGCAGAACAGCTGCCGCGTCTTTTTCGCGCCCGGCAGAGTAAATCTCATCGGAGAGCATATCGATTACAACGGCGGGCATGTCTTCCCCTGCGCGCTCACGCTCGGTACATATCTTGCCGCCGCGCCTCGAAAAGACAGGCAGGTGCACTGCTATTCGGAGAATTTCGCAAAGGACGGCATCATCTCCTTTTCACTCGACAAGCTGAAAAATGAGCCCGCTCACGGCTGGGCAAACTATATAAAATCAGTATTATTCGCATATGAAGAAAAAGGCGCGGTCCCGGAATGCGGCTTCGATATCGCCGTGACCGGCACTCTTCCTGCGAAGTCGGGGCTGTCGAGCTCGGCCTCCCTCGAGGTCGCGACGGCCACAATGCTCAATTCGCTCTGCGGCTTCCGGTTCTCCGGCGTAGAGACCGCTCTTCTCTGCCAGCGTGCGGAAAATGCCTTCATCGGCGTAAAATGCGGGATCATGGATCAGTTTGCTTCTGCTATGGGGAAGACAGGTCATGCTGTTTTCCTCGACACCGCGACTCTCGAATATGAATATGTGCCGATCGACCTGCACGGTAAAAAGCTCGTCATCGTCAATACGAACAAACCGCACGAGCTTGCTGACTCTGCGTATAATGAGCGCCGCGCTCAGTGCGAATCCGCACTGCACGACCTGCAGCGTGAATGCAATATCGCCGCGCTCTGCTCGCTCAGCACGGAGGAATTCGAAAAAACGAGCTGCCTTATCGCGGATCCCGCCGCCTTGAAGCGAGCGCGTCATGCCGTCACCGAGGAGGAACGTACGAAAAAAGCGGTGACAGCCCTGTTCAAGGGGGATATCACCGCTTTCGGTAAGCTGATGAACGGCTCCCATGAGTCGCTCAAAAATGATTTTGAAGTATCCTGCCGCGAGCTCGATATCCTGGCTGAGACTGCGGCCTCATTGCCGGGAGTATACGGTTCGCGAATGACAGGCGGAGGCTTCGGCGGCTGCACCGTGAATATCGTCGATGAAGACAATACCCCCGACTTCATCCGCATTCTCGGACGCGAATACACCGAAAAAACAAGCCTCATCGCCGATTTTTACATCGCTTCCGCAGGTGACGGAGCGCACGAGCTCTGAGCTTTTCAAAACTCCAGATTGCGTTCCAGCACCCTCACGAGCTTTTCGAGGCCCTCACGGTCGCTTTCATCGAAGCGGCCTATCTCGGGGCTGTCGATGTCGAGCACACCCACCGTCGCGCCGTCTATCTGTATCGGAACGACTATCTCCGAATTCGACGCGGCATCACAGGCGATATGTGTCGGGAATTCGTGAACATCGTACACGACCTGAGTCTTCCCTTCAGCCACGGCAGTACCGCAGACGCCCTTTCCGACCTCGATGTGTATACAGGCCGCCTTTCCCTGAAAGGGACCAAGCACCAGCCGGCCGTCACGCATGAAGTAAAAGCCGGCCCAGTTGATATCGGGGAGGCTCTCCCACAAAAGCGCCGAGACATTCGAGCAGAGCGGCACGTAGAATTTTTCCTCGTCGGCCAGGCTGTCAGCCTGCACCGCGATCAGGTCATAATCCACTCCGGTCATGAAACCGTCCTCATATATACCGCGATCTCACATTCCAGAGCGATGTCGAGCATATGCTCATCCAGCTTGAAATCGGGGCTGTGATGACGTGCGTAGGTAGAAGGATCCTCGGGATTTGAGCCGCCTACATTAAAGAAGCACGAGGGCTTTTTCTGCGCATAATATGCGAAATCCTCACCGCCCAGCCCGGGAGCTTCGGTGATCGTCGGATACCCGATCTCGGCGATGGCCGCTCTCGCGATCTCGCATACGTCGTGATCGTTGATATTGGCGGGATAGCCTACGATGATGTCAACGTCGCAGTCGGTGCCCCAGGCCGCGCAGATACCCTTTGCGGTCTGCTCGATCTGCTTCAGCAGCTCGAGAGCGACTTCTGTCTTCTGAGCACGGACACCGCCGCCGATATGAGCCTCATCGGCAATGATATTCGGAGCGTCGCCCGCATGCATATAGGCAATGAGCACGGTAGCTACCTCGGCAGGATCGACCTTTTCGGTCTTGAGCTGGTTGATCGCGTTTATGATCATGGCCGCGACTATTACGGGGTTGAGGCACTTGCTGTTGTTCGAGCCGTGACCGCCCTTTCCGTGGATGCAGATGTCATAGGTATTCGAGGATGCCGAAACGGGACCGTCATTTACGACGACCTCGCCGAGAGGACGGCCTGCCGCCGAATGATAACCGTAGATCATATCGACATCTTCCATCACTCCGTCCTTCACGAGCTGGATGGCTCCGCCGGGCAAAAGCTCCTCTGCCGACTGGAATATGAGCTTTACGCGTCCCTTCACGAGCTCCGGATGAGAAGTGAGCACCTTTGCAAAAGCCAGAAGCGTCGCGGCATGTGCGTCATGCCCGCAGGAATGCATCACGCCGGGGTTCTTGCTCTTAAAGGGCAGGTCCACCTCTTCCTGTACGGGAAGCGCGTCAAAATCCGCTCTGAAAGCTATCGTAGGGCCGGGCTGTGAGCCTTCGATGATTCCTACGACCGAGGTACCGGTGATGCCGTCCGCGAGCTTTACACCGAATTCCGTCAGCTTTTCCTTGATGAACCTCGAGGTCTCATACTCCTTGAAGCTCAGTTCAGCATTCTCATGCAGGTAATGTCTGTACTCCCTGATGTACTCCTTCTGTTCAGCTGCCAGTTTTTTTACTGTCTCCTTCATGTCTTCTCCTTTCAATGATACTTCGGCAGCCAGTCGCCGTGAGCCTCGATGAGGTCATCAACGAGGGCTTTTATGTCATCCACACTGAGCTCCGCGGCTGTGTGCGGATCCATCATGGCCGCCTGATAAATATGGTCCAGCTTTCTCGTGCGCGCCGCTTCTATCGTCAGCAGCTGCACGTTGATATTCGTCATGTTCATGGCAGCGCACTGCACGGGCAGGGCGCCGATACCGCAGGGATTCACGCCCATCGCGTTTACCATGCAGGGCACCTCGACGCAGGCCTCGCGGGGAAGATTCGAGATATAGCCGAGGTCGTTCAATACATTGCCGCCGATCTGATAAGGTCTGTCGGTCACGACCGCCTCCATGATGTGCGACGCATACTCGGTGGTGCGCTTGTGATCACGCACGCCCTCGGTCATAATATCCTGATATTCCTTCTTCCAGCCGTCGATCTGGCGGATGCAGCGGCGCGGATACTCATCGAGAGGAATGTTGTACCTATCAATAAGCTCCGGGTATTTATCCTTAATATAAAACGCGCAGTATTCGGCATTATGTTCGCTCGATTCGGTCACATAATAACCGAAAAGCTTTATAAACTCGAGACGGACCTTGTTTTTGCACTCCGGATCGGCGATAGCCGCGTCTATCCTCGTCCTGATCTCGGGATAGAGGTCGTTCCCGTCCCTGTCCTCGATCTTCAGCAGCCAGGCCATGTGGTTGATACCGGCGATCTGGTCGCGCACACCGTCCATCCTGTCCTCCATGCCTACGGACTTTAACAGGCTGTTCGAGCATTCCTGAACACTGTGGCAGAGGCCGACCGTGCGGACGCCTGTATATCGCTGCATATATCCGCTGAGGATCGCCATCGGATTCGTATAATTCATGAACAGCGCGTCGGGACAGACTTCCTCCATGTCACGTGCGAAGCCCTCCATGACGGGGATCGTGCGCAGGCCGCGCATTATTCCGCCGATGCCGAGCGTATCCGCTATCGTCTGGCGGAGACCGTATTTCTTCGGCACTTCGAAATCTATTATCGTACAGGGATCGTACAGTCCCACCTGGATCGCATTCACGACGAAATCCGCGCCGCGGAGCGCATCCTTGCGCTTTTCCACACCGAGGAAGGTGGTGATGCGGCCGTAACCGCCCTTGTTCACACGCATCGCCTCCAGGATCACGCGGCTCTCCTCGAGCCTTTCCCCGTCGATATCATACAGGGCGAATTCCGAATCCCTGAGAACCTCCGAGCACATGCAGTCACCGATCACGTTCCGCGCGAAAACAGTGCTGCCCGCTCCCATAAAGGTTATCTTCATACAATTCTCCTTTCATCCGGCACCTGCGCCTTTGTTACGATATAGTATAACATACAGCGTATTTTATCAGGTAGAGCAAAATAAAAAAAGTATCACGAGAAAAGGCCGCCGATCGCCGGACTGGAAATACCCCGTTCACATCTTCCATCGTAATTCCCTAAGCACTGTTCATTGCCTTTCGCTGATATATGCAGCAATGATTTACTCGGACAGCAGCGTCGCAGTTACCTCTCAAAATAGTCGCACATTTCAGATGATCACCGGTAATTAACATTTGTAAGTTAATTTTTTGATAAAATATTCCTGACATTACACGAGGTGTGACATATACTTTTAATATAAAAAATGTGCAAAGGAGGTCGAATCCCGGCGCGACCACCTGGACCAACGAGAATTCAAAGTATAATATCTGTAGCCCGGGCTCTGTACAGTACACCAGTACAATTTACTATATCGTTTATTGGTCCTGAAAGGATGTACCATGAGCGCTAAGCATGTTTCCCTGCTCTGTATCCTGTTTTTACTCTTTTCTCTGACTGCCCGCGGCAGATAACGAGACCGCAGTCCCGACCTCCGCCGCAGAAGAAGCTCCGGCAGACACAGCTTCCTCCGAAACAGAGCACGCTTAGTATTTTTGCCGGGACCGTCAGAAATATTAAAAGAGGCTCGTCCCGCTATACAGGACAAGCCTCTTGAAATACAGTATTTACGCCTGTTCAGGCTCAGGTCTGCGGCACAGCCCGTATCGGTAGCTCACCTCGTGATGATCCCGCCTCCGAGCACGATATCGCCGTCGTACAGCACGGCTGACTGGCCGGGAGTCGCGGCACGCTGCGGCTCATCAAAGGTCAGAAGCAAACCATTATCATCCAGAGGAGCGGCCCACGCAGGCTGTTCTTTCTGTCTGTAGCGCAGCTTCGCGGCACAGCGGAAAGGCTTATCCGGCGCGTATCCGCTGATCCAATGCATATCCCGCACACTGACGCGCGTTGAGAAAAGAGCCTCATTCTGACCGACGGGCACGGTATTCGCGGCGGGATCGAGGCCGCACACATATATACGCTCGCCCATCGGAAGACGCAGACCGCGCCTCTGCCCTATCGTATAATGAATGATTCCCTCGTGACGTCCGACTATATTTCCGTCAAGATCAATAAAATCCCCCGGCGTTCCCTTTTGCCCGGTATATCGCGTGATCAGACCGGCGTAATCCCCGTCGGGAACGAAGCAGATATCCTGGGACTCAGGCTTTGACGCATTTTCGAGTCCGTAAGTCACAGCGAGCGCCCGCACCTGTGGTTTTGAAAGTTCCCCGAGCGGGAACAGTATCCGTGCCAGCTGCTCCTGCGTGAAAAAGTACAGCACATAGCTCTGATCCTTCTCCGCGTACAGTGCCTTTTTCAGCAGATACCCATCGCAGGTCTTCTCGATACGCGCATAATGTCCCGTCGCGATATGATCGCAGCCGAGCTCATCCGCCAGTCTCAGCAGGCCGCCGAATTTCATATGGCGGTTGCACTCTATACAGGGATTCGGCGTTTCCGCCCTCAGATATGAATCGAAAAAGGGTTCCATGACCTTTACCCTGAATGC
>JAZRWL010000003.1:0-5525 GCA_045599685.1 Lachnospiraceae bacterium | reverse complement strand
TGAGATCGGTTACATGTTCGGTCAGTACAAGAGACTGGTCGGCGCATACGAAGCAGGCGCTCTGTCCGGCAAGCCCATCGCTTCCGGCGGTTCCCTTGGACGTACCGAAGCTACCGGTTACGGCGCTGTTTACTATGCAGTTGAGATGCTGAAGGATCTCGGCAAGACCGTTGCCGGTACCACTTTCTGCCTGTCCGGTTTCGGTAATGTCTGCTGGGGCGCTACCCAGAAGATCGATCAGCTCGGCGGCAAGGTAGTCTCCATCTCCGGACCCGACGGATACATCTATGATCCCGACGGAATCACCGGTGACAAGATCGACTATCTCCTTGAGATGAGAGCTTCCCGTCGTAACCTCGTTAAGGATTATGCCGACAAGTACGGCGTAGAGTTCCATGCCGGCGAGAAGAACTGGGGCCGTGTAAAGGCTGACGTTTATATGCCTTGCGCACTTCAGAACGAAGTCCGCGTCGAGGATGCTCAGCGCATGATCGATGAGGGATACAGCAAGATCTACATCGAGGTCTCCAATATGCCTACCACCAACGAGGCTATGAAGCTCCTTCAGGAGAACGGCTTCGCAATCGCTCCTTCCAAGGCTGTTAACGCCGGCGGCGTTGCCTGCTCTTCACTCGAGATGAGCCAGAACGCTGAGAAGCTTCCTTGGTCTGTAGAAGAGATCGATGAGAGACTGCACACCATCATGTACAACATCTATCACAACAGCGTAGCCGCAGCCAAGAAGTATGGCAAGGACGGCGACCTCGTAGCAGGCGCTAACCTGGCTGGTGCTGATCGTGTTATCGAAGCCATGATGCAGCAGGGTATCTGCTAATCGGGGTGAACCCAAAATAAAATACTGAGCACCTGCGCACACGCGGAGGAACAGCTGAGTTTTGAGACAACGGCGCGGTGGCCCATACCACCGCGCTGTTTGTATGCTGCACTGGGAGATTAATGCCTTCATGCGGCAAAACCCGGCGGGGGGACCGGTTTTTCACAGAAAAAGAGATCCGATTACAGTCGCAGACCGATAATCAATACATACAGGGGGGAAAATGTCGAAATTCAAGGTATTTTTGAAGCGCAAGGATATTGAGTTCAGCCTGAAACGCTACGGTATCGACGCGCTCAGCGCAATGGCGCAAGGACTTTTCTGTACGCTTCTGGTGGGTACGATATTAAAGACCTTGGGAGCAGAGCTCGGACTGAGCTTTCTCGTTACGGAGATCGGGGAGACGGGATTTTCGATAGCGGGCTTTGCCTCGGAAATGGTCGGCCCCGCAATGGCGGTCGCCATAGGCTATGCGCTGCATTCGCCCGCGATGGTGCTGTTTTCTCTTATACCGGTCGGATATGCGACCAATGCGATAGGCGGCGCCGGCGGACCGCTCGCGGTATACTTTATCGCGGTGATCGCGTCCGAATGCGGCAAGGCCGTATCAAAGGAGACGAAAGTCGATATTCTTGTGACACCCATCGTCACGATACTGGTGGGCGTCGGCCTCGCATGGCTCATTGCGGCACCGATAGGCAGAGCGGCGATGGCGATAGGTGATTTTGTAATGTGGGCGACGGAGCTGCATCCCTTCCTGATGGGTATCCTCGTGTCGCTTGTTATAGGAGTGGCGCTGACGCTGCCGATCTCATCTGCCGCGATCTGTGCCGCAATAGGTTTGACGGGGCTCGCGGGCGGCGCGGCTCTCGCAGGCTGTTGCGCGAACATGGTAGGCTTCGCAGTGGCTTCCTTTAAAGAAGACGGCTGGGGCGGCATCTTGTCACAGGGACTGGGCACATCCATGCTACAGATGGGAAATATTGTAAAGAATCCGAAGATCTGGATCCCGGCGATACTCACGTCAGTTATAACCGGTCCGATCTCGACCTGCGTTTTCAGGCTCGAAATGAACGGCGCGGCGGTCTCGTCCGGCATGGGCACCTGCGGCTTCGTGGGACCTATCGGCGTATGGAGCGGCTGGTCGAGCCCTGTGAACGGAGCGGCGGCGATAGCCCCCGGTCTGACAGATTGGATCGGACTGATTATGATCTCCATCGTACTGCCGGCGGTACTTTCGTGGTTTTTCGGCCGCATCTGCCGCAGGCTCGGCTGGATCAAAGAAGGAGATATGAAGCTCGGCTGAGGATAATATTTCCGGGCAGAGCCCGGTGAGGTGAAGGGATGTTCTTTCGCGGAAAAGTAAAGCTGAAAAGTGATCTGCTCGAAGGTCCGGTGTTTCGTACGCTGCTGTCGTTTTCATTGCCCATACTCGCGGGGACTATCGTGAGCGAGTTTTATAATGTCGCCGATTCGGTCATAGTCGGTCAATATGTGGGCGTCGAAGCGCTGGCAGCGGTCTCTGCAGCGTCGCCGGTCATGAATATCATCAATATGTTCCTGATCGGGCTGTCTACAGGCTCGAATGTCGTGATCGCGCAGAGAGCGGGACAGCGTGATCCGGAAAAACTGCAAAAGGCCATAGGCGCCGTGGCGGCGCTTACCCTCACTATCGCCGCGATAGTGACGGTGCTGGGCCTGGTATTTTGCAGACCTTTACTGGATCTGATGGGTACGCCTGTGGAGATAATGGATGACGCGGCCTCCTACCTCGTGATCATTTTCCTCGGGACCGGCGGAAATCTCATCTATCAGATGGGCAGCGGCGCTCTGCGCGGCATGGGCGACAGTCTGATGCCGTTTTTGTTCCTGACGCTCTGCTCTGTGCTCAATGTCGTGCTCGATCTCATCGCGGTGAGTATATTCGGCTGGGACGTATGGGGTGTGGCGCTGGCGACTGCTCTCGCGCAGATAATAAGCGGTGCCGGAATAGTCGTGAGGATAAACCGCGGCGGTTACGGCGTGAGGCTCACTATGAAAACGATCCGCTTTGACAGTGCCGAAACACGCAGGATAATCGGTATCGGACTGCCCGCCGCCATACAGAATATCGGAAATGCCGTAGCGAATATCTTTTGTCAGTCCTTCAGCAATACCTTTGGCTCGGACTTCATCGCCGCGAACGGCATCATCACGAAGCTCGAAAACTTTTCATATATACCGACGACGGCTCTGTCCACGGCGGTCTGTACCTTTGTGGGGCAGAATGTCGCCGCGGGAGAATATGACAGAGCTCACAAATCGATAAATACTGCGATAGGCTTTCTTTTTGCGGTGGGCACCTTCCTCTGCGGTGTTATGATAGTACTGAGGAACATCCTGCCTTATGCCTTCAGTCAGTCGGACGAGGTCGCGCGGATCGCGGCGGAGGGACTCATGATCCTTGCCTTTATCACGGTCTTTCACGGTCTGGACCGCGTACTCGTAAACGCGATGCGCGGCGCCGGAAAGTCGATAGTGCCTATGATAACTGCGCAGTTTTCGGTATTTTCACGGATTCCGCTCTGCTATTTTTTAGCTGTGAAGGCAGGGGATTATCACGGAATGTTCTGGGCGATGCTGATCGCATCCGTGCTTAGGACGGCGGCGATAGGAATATATTATTACTGCGGCGGCTGGAAAAAGGCGATCGCGGATTATCGGAAGAAGGCCGGGCTGAGCTGAAATAAGCTTCACAGCATAAATCCCGGAAAAAAACGGCGGAAACCTGAAATCAGGCTCCGCCGTTTTTTAATTACGGGATCGTATTCCGCCCTATGTCAGAAGCAAAGCTCCAGCGTCAGCGTCATGCCGGTCTTCAGGCCGACGGGAAGCGTGGAGATATCGAGGCTTTCTTCTCTGGTATGGGCCTTTTCTCCGAGGTACATGCCGAATACGGAGGAAGGAATATTCATCGAAAGCGGGATATTGGCGTCGGTGGAACCGGATATCCTCGGAGGGACCTTTCCGGTGAAGCGCTTGATCACTTCCTCGATCTTTGCGAGGAGCGCGTTTTCGGCGTCGATGTCCGTTATCTCGGAGCAGGGGCGCTCACCGAGCAGCTCAAAGGCGAATTTTGTATCGTCATTGTTGACCTGCGCAAGGATATCCATGAACTGCGCGTGCATCTGATCCAGATGCGGCTTGTAGTCGGAGCGGTATTCATAGAGCATCTCTGCATACTGTGCGATGGTATTCACGGAGGTGCCGCCGTTTATCATGCCGACATTGTAGGTAGTCTTCGTGCCCTCTTTCTGAGGTACGGGCTGAGCGTCGAGCAGATTGATCATCTTTGCGAGACCAACGATGGCATTGGGGTTGCCGAAGGCACCGTAGGAATGGCCGCCGATCGTCTGGCAGGTCACTTTCCAGCGCTCGGAACCGACGGCGGTGTCGATGATCGAGGTATAGCCCGCGTCAAAGGAAACGAACTGCTTCATACGGTCGCCGAAGGTCTTGCAGATATGGCGCGAACCGCGGAGATTGCCCAGACCTTCCTCACCGCTGTTGAAGACGAAGAGCACGGGATGTGCGGGCTTCAGGCCGTTTTCGACGATGTATTTTATTATGAGCAGCAGACCGACGACATTCGCGGTGTCATCACCTACGCCGGGGGCATAGAGCCTGCCGTTTTCTTCTCTGACGGGGAGCGGGTCGGTGTCAGGGAAGACGACATCGGTATGTGCCAGAAAAACGGAATACTTTTCATCGGTTCCGTTGTCCATCGGCAGGACGACATTGCAGGCGTCATCGATATAAGCCCCCTTCGCTCCGATGCCATTCAGCCAGTTGAGTACGAATTCAGCGCGTTTTTCCTCATGATTCGAGGGCGAGGGGATCGCGGCGAGCTCCTTCAAGAGCGTGAGATACTCGTCATTGTGTGCGTTACACCAGTCCATTGCGCGGTCGATTTGTGTAGACATTGAGTTCCTCCTCCTTATAATTCGCTCCAGATCAGGGCACAGCGGACGGCTTTTTCCCAGCCCGACAGCAGTTCGTTGCGCTTTTCACTGCTGATCGAGGGGGCAAAGACACGGTCGATGCGCCGATTCTTTATTATATCTTCCTGATCGTTCCAGTAATGTACCGCGAGTCCGGCCAGATAAGCGGCTCCGAGGGCGGTGCTCTCGATATTGGCGGGACGCTCGATAGCCACATCCAGAATATCCGACTGGAATTGCAGCAGCAGGTCATTCGCGCAGGCGCCGCCGTCCACCTTCAGAGAGGCGACATCAATACCGGAGTCTGAGCGCATGGCCTCAATGAGTGCTGTTACCTGATAAGCCAGGGACTCGAGTGTTGCCCGTACCAGCTGCGGTCTTCCGGTGCCGCGGGTGATACCGGCGATGATGCCGCGGGCATCGGGCTTCCAATACGGAGCGCCGATCCCGGTGAAGGCCGGTACGACATATACGCCTCCCGTATCGGGTACTGAGCGCGCGATCTCTTCAGATTCCGGTGCGCTGTTCAATATCTTCAGCTCGTCACGTAGCCACTGGATCGCGGCTCCCGCGATAAAAACGGAGCCCTCCAGCGCGTAATTCACACTTCCGTTCAGTCCGTAGGCTATGGTCGTGACAAGACCGTTTTCGGAGGTGATGGGGACGGAGCCTGTATTCATGAGAGTGAAGCAGCCCGTGCCGTAGGTGTT
>JAZRWL010000002.1:0-8095 GCA_045599685.1 Lachnospiraceae bacterium | reverse complement strand
GTCTATCTGTTTTACCTCAGATATCTCGCGAAGAAGGGACTTTTCTGAATCAAAACGGGCTGTCGCACTAAGATGCGATGTCCCTCTCCTCAACAATTGTCCAACATACGAAACGCCGGACTGCGAAAGCCCGGCGTTTTTGAATACTGGTTTATGTGATGAAATGCATTGGTCGAGGACTGCTGAAACCCTTGAAAACAAGGGCGGACAGCGATTCAAGCTTTTACGGCGTACTTTGATGGAGGACAAAGCGTTTTGGTCAAAGGTGCCGCGCATCCTTGTATAACAGGGCTTGAGCAGTCCTGAAGCAGAGGCTTCTCGAGCGGGGCGCCACACATAAGTGCGAATGCCGCAAATTGAGCAGGAGGAACAGGACTCCTCCTACTCGATTTATCGGTCAGCGCTCCACGCCCAGATACTTGTCGAACCAGGCGGTCATTTCCTTCAGTCTGCGTACGCGGTGCTTCGGCTTTCCGCTGCGGGAAAGCTCGTGGTTCTCACCGTGGAAGAGGCACATCTTCGTAGGAACGCCGTGCATGAGCAGCGCCTGCATCATCTGCAGCGGATCTGCCATCCAGCAGCGGTAATCCTCGTCGGACTGGATGAAGAGAGTCGGTGTCTTGACCTTGTCGGCATAGGCGAGAGGAGAATGTGCCCACATTTTTTCGGGCGCGGTCCAGGGATCGGCTCCGACCTGTGACATATTGTGATAATAGCCTATATCGGTCGTGAGACACTTGCTGATGTAATTCGCGATGCTGCGGCAGGATACGACGGCGGCGAAGCGGTCGGTATGACCGATGATCCAGTTTGCCATGAAGCCGCCGTAGCTTCCGCCCGTCATCGCGATACGTGAGGGATCGATCCGAGGAACTCGCTTCAATACCTCGTCGGTGAAATCCATCAGGCAGTTGAAGTCGCGGATTCCGTAGTTATCGCCCATGATATCGGCGAAGACATCGCCCTTTCCGCAGCTGCCGCGGGGGTTGCAGAAGAAAATGATATATCCGCAGGCTGCCCAGTACTGGAATTCGTGGAAGAAACCCTCACCGTAGGCTACGCGAGGGCCGCCATGTACGGAAAGAATGCCGGGATAGGTCTTTGAGGGATCATAATCCGCGGGATAGAGCACCCAGCCGTCGATCTCTGAACCTTCGCGGTCCAGGAAGGTGAAATGCTCCGTATGAGCAGTCTCATGAGACTCCATGTAGGGGCTGTTAAAGGCGGAAACGCAGGTCGTGACGCCGTTTTTCTTGATATAGAGCTCCTGAGGGCAGACCTTTTCCATGTCGATGAGATACATCAGGTGATCCTTTCCGGCGGCAGCGGAGATGAAATAGAAACGATCCGCAAGAAGAGTCATTTTGCCGTCAGCGGTGAGCTTTTTGTATACGGAACGGAAATTGTCGGTCTGCAGGAAGTACCAGGCGTCGTTTCCGGCCCAGTGGCTGCCGCCGCCCGCGATATCGCTGCCTACGGGGCCGAAGGTGATATCGGGAGAAAGGATCATTTCAAAGCTTCCGTCGGGTGCTGCCTTGAAAATGTCATCGTTTTGGCTCGTGCCGTACTTCGCGCCGTCGGTAGCGGTGAAAAGCAGGTCCTCACCTGCGAAGGCGCCGTCGCTCACATTGTATTTTCCGTTCAGCGGCACCTCGACCGTAGCACCGGTGGCGAGATCGCGGAGATACATCACGGATTTCATCTGATTGTAGGTTTCGAAGCGGTAGCCCCAATATGCCGCGCGGGTCTTATCCGCATTCAGTACGAGGCCGGTCACATCGAAATACAGGTCGGTAAGAAGCTCGTTGACGCCGGTTTTCGTATTGCAGAGGAAGAGGCCGGTGCGCTTTTTATTCGTGACGCCCTTGCCGTTGAACCAGTAGGGAAGCTCATCAAAGATCGTATAATCCTTATCCTCTTCGAGCTCCTTGAAGACCTTTGCCTTTTCACATTCGTCGAGGCCGGTCACATCGGGGAGAGAAACATCGCGTCTGCCGCCGCAGAGCCAGAGCCCGTCGCCGATATTGTAGATGAAGGGCACCTCAAAGGGCAGGAAAAAGGCTTCGTTCGCCTCGCCGCCGTTCAGAGAGATGGTATTGAACGTGGTGAACTTCTGCGTCGGTGTAGCCGGGTGCTTTTTCTTGCGGTCGGAAGGGAAAAGAACGGTCTCCTCGTCGAGGAACATGGGTGAGGCGCCGTCGTCTCCGGCGGTCAGACGGAAGAGAGCGGGCGTGCGGTCTTCGTCATAGACCCAGATGTCGGTCGCGTAGTTGTTCTTTTCCATGCAGCCCTCCAGCACGGTAAAGGCCGCTTTTTTGCCCGAGGGTGAAAGTGTGAGACTGCCGAGCTTTTTTATCACGGCCATGTCTCCGATAGCTACTTTTTGCTTTGCCATAGAAGCCTCCTTGTTGTAATGGATATATGTTCGGTCAATATTCTTTGTTTATCATGCCTTCCGGATCCGGAGCTCTGCCGTGACGGGCTCGAGTCCGCCGCAGGAAAGTTTTACATAGGAGCCGCCCTCCGCGCCGGGGAGCGTACGTACATAGGCGGCGCACATGCCGCCCTCCGCGGTGACGGTGCCCGGAGAAAGGAGCTCGAGACCGGGCCCTGCCTCAAAGGTCACGGGGTACTGCGCGTATACGGCGGTATTGTCATTTTCGTCCTTAATCTGAACACGGATCGTGGCGGTATCGTAGGTGTCGCCTTCTTCGAGGCAGGCAGCCGAGACGTCGGCGCACAGACGCAGCAGGCGGGATGGAGCCTTTATTCTTGTGATCACCTCTTCGCCGTCTTTTATTCCGACGAAGCGCCACTCGGTCACGGAACCGCCCCAGTTTGCTACATATTTGCCGTAAAGTGAGAGACCGTCCTCGTATTTCTGCCCGAATCTCGCCATGATGCTTTTCAGGCGCGTCTTTTCCGTGGCGGGAAGGTTCGTAGTGTCATATTTTGCAAAGGTGCGCAGGCATTTTTTGATAAGAGCTGCCTTTTTGCGGTCAAAGCCCTCGACGGTAACGAGGAGCTCGCCTATGAAATCGTCGATGAGTATAGGCGGATGGGGCAGAGGAGAGGCGGGATCGGGAAGGAAACTCGTAACGAATATATCTCCCTTGTACATCCTGACTTCATCGACATTCGTGAAGATCCAGACATCGCCGATGATACCTGCGGGATAATCCCCGATATCCATCGATGAGCCGACCTCGAGCACCGGCCTGCCGTCGCCCTGACTTTCGTAAAAGGCAGCCGCGAGCTTTGGATTGCGGTACATATCCATGACGCCGTGGTAGCAGATGCGGTCGCCCGCTCCGCTGTCGGCGTGCGTGGCATAATCGAACATGCACCACTGGAAGACGCCCGCGTGCTTGTCAGTTCCCTCCGCGCCGCTCATTACGCGCGCGTGTCTGAGCGCGTGCTCCTGACGGTGCGCCCAGTCGTCGTAGGATTTTGTGGGGTACATATGGCCGTTTGCCTCGGAGATGAGGAAGGGCTTGTTCATATCGGGAGTCGCCATTTCGGGCGGCAGGGTACCGGGGGTCTGTCCGTTGTGCGAAAAATCATTGAAGGCGTATACGTCTTCCAAGAGCTGGCTCTTTTTCGCGTATCTCACCCCGCTCGTGCAGCGGGTGGGGTCGAGAGCGTGGGCGATCGCGTTCGTTTCGCGGTAAAGCGCGTTGTTGTCGGCGCTCTCATTGATACGCACGCCCCAGAGCATAACTGAGGGGTGGTTGCGGTATTGGAGGACCATTTCCGCGACATTGTCCTTTGCGAGCTGCTGCCAGGCCTCATCGCCTATGTGCTGCCAGCCGGGGATCTCGGTGAAGACCAGGAGCCCCAGTCTGTCGCAGGCTGAGACGAAATGCTGGCTCTGCGGATAATGAGAGGTGCGGACGGCGTTGCAGGAGAGATCTTCCTTTAATATACGCGCGTCCTCATACTGCAGCGACGCGGAGGCGGCGTAGCCCAGGATGGGCCAGCACTGATGACGGTCCAGACCGCGGAAGAAATACCGGCGGCCGTTCAGGTACAGACCGTCGGGTCTCCAGCGCAGACTGCGGAAGCCGAAGGTTTCTATGGTACGGTCGGCGATGTTGCCGTTTTTTATGAGCTCTGCCGTGAGCGTATAGAGGAAGGGGTGCTCCGGGCTCCAGGTGCGGGGCTTCGGGACCTGCATGGAAAGAACCACACGGCGGGAGCCAGCCGCTTCATCGGGGGAAAGGATGTTTTCACAATCGAATGTGTGTGAAAAAAGGATTCCTTCCGAGAGATCGGCAGAGTCCTGTGCGGCTTCGGAATGCTTTATCGCGCCGGAAGCCGGACGCAAAGAAAGCCGTACGGAGTCATACCCGCCGGTTATGTCGAGCTCTGCCTCCACCTGATCGATATGAGGGGTCTTTATGAAAATATCCGAGATAAACGAGGAGTCACGCTCCTCCAGCCAGACCTCCCGGTACAGGCCGCCGTATGTGAGGTAGTCGATGACATTGCCGAAGGGAGGGATAGCGGGATCCTCACGGGTGTCGAGCCTTACTGCGATGAGATTTTCGCCGGGATGCACGAGAGCCGTGATATCCAGTCTGAAGGCGGTATATCCGCCTGCATGGGAGCCGGCAAGTGCTCCGTTCACATAGACCTGTGCCCTGTGTGCGGCACCGTCGAATTGAAGGAAATACCTCTTGTCTGCGGCGTCACCGAGCGTAACGATACGCCTGTAGCCGCAGTCAAAGGAATAATCCGCCGGGTCGCAGTAATGTATCGGCAGGACGCCCGTATTATGGGGCAGACGCACGGGACTGCCCGTTCCTTCACCGTTTTCAAAGCCGGGTATCCATTCTTCCGTGAATTCCCAGTCGTTACATATTGAGCTGCGCCCTGTCTGATGCATGATGCCTCCCGAAAACATCGATTATTTAGCTTTTTTTACATTATAACAGGCGGAGAGGGTGTATTCAAGTGGCTCGGGGCGCCTGACAGGGAGCGGTTTCGCGGAGGCCGGCCGGTGGTCAGCCGTGCTTTTTCGTAAACATTGCGGTTGTAACTTTATGCGAAGACAGATATAATGAACGAGTAGGTATCAGGACTTTTGCAGGATGTCCGCCTGCAGTATTTGTTATTATAAAAGGAGCGGAGATGACAGAGATCAAACCCATCAAGGAAGGAAAAGTAAGAGAGATCTATGATAACGGCGATACGCTGATCATGGTGGCGACTGACAGGATCAGCTGCTTTGACGTGATCCTGAAGAATCAGGTCACGAAAAAGGGCACCGTTCTCACTCAGATGTCAAAATTCTGGTTCGATATGACAGGAGACATCGTAAAAAATCACATGGTCTCCGTTGACAATAACGATATGCCCGAGTATTTCAGGCAGCCTCGTTTCGTCGGCAACAGCATGATGTGCAAAAAGCTCACGATGCTGCCCGTGGAATGCATAGTCCGCGGTTATATCACCGGTTCCGGCTGGGCGAGCTACCAGAAGAACGGCACCGTCTGCGGGATAAAGCTCCCCGAGGGACTGCAGGAGTCCGAAAAGCTCCCCGAGCCGATCTATACTCCCTCTACCAAGGCCGAGATAGGCGATCACGACGAGAATATCTCATATGAGCAGAGCGTGGATTATCTGGAAGCTCGTTTCCCCGGAAAGGGTGCTGATTACGCGAAGAAGCTGCGCGATATCTCGATCGCTCTTTATAAGAAGTGCGCGGATTACGCTCTTACACGCGGAATAATCATTGCCGATACGAAGTTTGAGTTCGGCCTTGATGACAACGGCGAGGTAGTACTGGGCGATGAGATGCTCACTCCCGACAGCTCCCGCTTCTGGCCCGCTGACGGATATCAGCCCGGAAAGAGCCAGCCCTCCTTTGACAAGCAGTTCGCACGTGACTGGCTCAAGGCCAATCCCGGAAACGACTGGACTCTGCCTGAAGAGATCGTCGAAAAGACCATCGAAAAATACCTCACCGGCTATGAGCTCCTGACCGGAAAGAAGCTCTGATCACGAATAATAAAACAGACTTTGACGGCACGCGAAAATGTTGTACTATAATAATAGGTTCGCGTGCCGCTTTATTGCGGCAGCAAAACGGCATATCAATGACAGGAGGCTCGTCATGGCAGAAGCTGAGAAAAAGTATTATGCGGACAGGATCGAGAGACTGAAGGCGAGAGTGCTCGCCACACGTCCGGAAATGGATCTGGAAAACGCGGTGATCCTCACAAAGGGCTTTCAGGAAAGCGAAGGTGAGCCGAAGGTCATCCAGAAGGCTTACGCTTTCCGTAAACAGTGCCGCGAAAAAAGCGTCACGATATGGGACGACGAGCTCATCGTCGGCAATGCCGGAAGCAAACAGCGCGGCGGACTGCTCAGCGTCGATACCTGCTGGTCCGTGCTCGAGGACGAGCTCGATACGATAAGCGACAGGCCTTATGACCCCTTCTATCTGACCGCCGAGGACAGGAAGGCGTTCGAGGAGATCATCCGTCCTTACTGGCGCGGGAGATCGACATATGAAAAGTGGCTCGTCCAGTGTCCTCCCGAGGCGGCACTGTTGCGCGACTGCGGAGCGCTTTATATCAACCGCAAGGCCGTGCGCGGCTGGGGCGAAACGACTGCCGGATATGCGACTGTCGTGAATGAAGGTATCAGCGGCATCCTCGCGCATGTAGACCGCGTTTACGAAAGCCTTGACATCACGAATCCCGGTGAATATGAAAAAATGACCTATCTGCGTGCCGTACGCATCGCGGCTGAGGGCATCATCGAGCTCGCGAACCGTTACGCGGACGAGGCCCTGCGCCTGGCAGCCCTCGAAAAGGACGAAAAGCGCCGCGCGGAGCTACTTACCATAGCGCAGACCTGCCGCAACGTACCGGAAAAGCCCGCTTCGAATCTTCGCGAGGCGATACAGGGCATGTATTTTTACCAGTGCTGTCTTATCATGGAGCAGAATGCCGCGAGCTATAACCCCGGCCGTCTCGATCAGTATCTCTATCCTTATTATAAAGCTGATCTCGAGGCCGGACGCATCACTCCCGATGAGGCCCAAGAGCTCCTCGAATGCCTGTGGGTGAAGTTTTCCGAGCCCTGCCTCTTCCAGGACAAGGTCACGGCAGAATATTCCGCAGGCTATCCGATGTTCCAGAATGTCTGCGCCGGCGGAGTCACCGACAAGGGCATGGACGCTGTAAATGATATCTCATATATGATGCTGCAGGCGACGGCAGATGTGCAGCTGTACCAGCCCTCGCTCTCCGTGCGTTACAATATGGCAAAGAATCCCGACCGCTTCCTGAAACGGGTCGCCGAGGTCATAAAGCTCGGCACGGGCTTCCCTGCCTTTCACAATGACAATGTCGGTATGGAAATGCTGATGAACAAGGGCGTTCCGATGAGAGAGGCCTATGACTGGAACCCCTGCGGCTGCGTCGAAACGAATCTTTCCGGCAGGCAGCGCTGCTATACTTCCTATGCCGATTATAATCTCGGCATGGTCATAGAATATGCTCTCCTCGACGGAAAGAGCAGGAAATACGGCAGGCAGGCGTCGATAAAGACCGGCGATCCGCTGACCTTTGACACATATGAAAAGTTTGAGAACGCGGTGCGTGAGCATATCAAATGGGAGCTGCGCCAGTGCGTCGCCTCGAGCCACGTAAATGACGATATCTGCCTGGAAAGACAGTGCCCCGTGCTTTCGATGACCTTCTATGAATGCATAGAGAATGCGAAGGATTATGCCACCGGCGGTGCGAAATACAATCTCGGCAACGGCATTGACGCAATCGGCGTCGCGGATCTGGTAAACAGTCTGGCAGCGGTCAAAAAGCTCGTATATGACGAAAAAACAGTCACCATGTCGGAGCTTCTGGCAGCACTCGACGCCGACTTCGTGGGTTATGAGCGTATCAAGCGGCTTTGCGACGATGCGCCGAAGTACGGCAATGATGATCCCGAAGTAAATCAGATAGCCGCGGAGATGTTCAGCTTTATCGCTGATTATATAGAGAGCTTTGAAGGACGCTTCGGCAGGATGCAGGCGGGCATCCTTCCCGTTTCCGGCAATACGCCTTTCGGCATGGAGGTCGGA
>JAZRWL010000001.1:0-5637 GCA_045599685.1 Lachnospiraceae bacterium | reverse complement strand
CAGTAAGCCGCCTTCGCCACCGGTGTTCTTCCTAATATCTACGCATTTCACCGCTACACTAGGAATTCCGCTTACCCCTCCTGCACTCTAGCTATACAGTTTCAAAAGCAGTCCCGCAGTTGAGCCGCGGGCTTTCACTTCTGACTTGCTTAGCCACCTACGCTCCCTTTACACCCAGTAAATCCGGATAACGCTTGCCCCCTACGTATTACCGCGGCTGCTGGCACGTAGTTAGCCGGGGCTTCTTACTTGGGTACCGTCATTTTCTTCCCCATCGATAGAGCTTTACGTACCGAAATACTTCATCACTCACGCGGCGTCGCTGCATCAGGGTTTCCCCCATTGTGCAATATCCCCCACTGCTGCCTCCCGTAGGAGTTTGGGCCGTGTCTCAGTCCCAATGTGGCCGGTCAACCTCTCAGTTCGGCTACTGATCGTCGCTTTGGTGGGCCGTTACCTCACCAACTGGCTAATCAGACGCGGGTCCATCTGATATCGGATTGCTCCTTTCCCGTTTCGGAGATGCCTCCAATACGGCGTATGCGGTATTAGCAGTCATTTCTAACTGTTGTTCCCCTTTACCAGGTAGGTTACCCACGCGTTACTCACCCGTCCGCCACTAACTTATAAATCACTAGGTTTCATCATAAGTCCGTTCGACTTGCATGTGTTAGGCACGCCGCCAGCGTTCATCCTGAGCCAGGATCGAACTCTCATGTTTAAATTCCTCTGTGCGTCTCCGCACGCTGGCTTTTTTTCGTTTCCTTTTATTTACCTTTTCAGGTTCGTTTGCTTTTCTGAAAATCTCGGCTCTTCTGACCTGTTCGGCGGCCTCCGAGCCTTTGTGAATTTTCAGGGTTGGATACATTATTCACTTGTCAAGGTTCTTTATTTTCGCCCCCGCTCTTGCGGCGGCGTCGATTAATATATCACTACACCTACTTACTGTCAACAGCTTTTTTGAGTTTTTTTGAAACTTTTTTTGTGCTCTACATATAGCATTTTCAACGTTTTCCGATGTGCAGATATAGTGTTTATCCCGACGCAACAGTATTTGCCGGGATAAACACTGCACGGGCCCGCGCATCTATCCGCAGCCCTTATTTGACTTGTTTCCCGGACAGCCCGGGTACCTGACACGTGTCATTTCATCGCATTCGCAAACCGGGCAGTCGGTGTGATTGCTGCCGAAGCGGCCTTCCCGTCTGCGGAGCCTCGCGGTATCGCGGCCGGTACCGGCCTTCATGTTTCAGACCGAATACGCATTGTTAAGGAATTCAACGAATTTCAGGCGCTTGATATAACGCTCCCGCCCTACCCATATCAGGAAGTCACATTCAACTGTGTTGATCAATGTTTTGATACGTCTCTCACCGAGCCCCGAAAGCTCCGCAGCCTCTTTGATGCTAAGAATAGTCTTTTCCCAGACCGGTACACTTGTTTCGTCAGGTTTGCACATATCTCCCTCCTAATCAAAAGTATTTAGCAACTGTCGCGACGTGATATTTTTATCACAAGAATATTTGAAAAGCCTTGCTGTTTTTCTGATGTTTTATTTATATTCTGTTATCTTTATTTTTATACTATTGGGCGTTTTCGCATGGATTTTTTGCATTTTTCCCTGCCGAGCTTTGACTTTTTGCGGATCTTTTCCTATAATATATGTGTATTATTTTGATTCTTCTGCCGGAGGACTGTTTTCATGCATTTCATACATACCGCAGACCTGCACATGTGCGCCGCCCCGGACGCAGATATGCCCTGGGCGAAGGAGCGGGCCTTAGCCAATAAAAGCTCTCTGCCGCGAATCATTTCTCTTGCAAAGATGGAAAACGCCGATCTGCTGCTTATCAGCGGCGATCTTTATCACAGAGTCCCGATCCACAAGGAACTGAAGGAAGCGAATTATTATTTCACACAGATCCCCGACACGAAGGTAGTCATCATCGCCGGAAATCACGACCGTATCACGGATTACTCGCCGTACAGGGATTTTGAATGGGCGCCCAATGTCTCCTTCATTGCGACTCCGTTTATCTCCTCCGTGTATTTTGAAGATCTCAATGTCGAGGTCCACGGCTTTTCCTATACCGCCCAGGAGAACACCGAGCCGCTGCTCGACGGGATAAAGGCTCCTCAGGACGGCAGGCTCCATATTCTCATGGCCCACGGCGGAGATGAGACACATGTTCCGCTGAAGCTCGCGCAGCTTGCACGCTCCGGCTTCGACTATATCGCGCTCGGCCACATCCATAAGCCCCGCATCTTCAAGGGCACGCGCATGGCATACTGCGGAAGTCCGGAGCCGCTGAACTGCAATGATATCGGTCCCCGCGGCATCATCACCGGAGATCTGACCGCCGACACCTTCGATCTGAAATGGCGCCGCCTCGCGCAGATGCAGTACCGTGAATTCCTGCCCGAGATCACTCCCGAGCTGATCGAACCCGAGCTGATCGACGCGATAAGTGCCGAACTGTCAGCGCATCCTGAAGACATATACAAGATCGTCCTCCGGGGCAGCCGCGCACCGGAGATCAGCTTCGATACAGAAGCGATCAAACAGCTGGGCCGCGTGACAAAAGTCGTCGACGAGACTTCGCCCGCGTATAACGTGGAAAAGCTGCTCCGGGAACATAACGGCGACCTTATCGCTCACTTCATCAACGAAATGCTCGCCAGCAGCGATCCTCTGTCGGAAAATGCTCTCTATTACGGGCTCAACGCACTGCTCAATTCCAATGATTAGGAGAAAGCCGTGAAAATCAAAAGACTCGCAGTAAATCATTTCGGTAAATTAAAGGATCTGACGCTTTCCTTTGACGACGGGATCAATCTGATCTCGGGCGAGAACGAAAGCGGTAAAAGCACGCTTCATTCCTTCTTTAACGCGATGTTCTTCGGAATGGAACGCTCACGGGGCCGTGCCGCGGCAAACGATGACTTCACCCGTTTTACTCCCTGGGACGGCGGGAACTATGCGGGCGTGCTCGAGATCGAAAAGGGCGGAAAACGGTACTCTGTTACAAGAAATTTTCAAAAGGACGCCAGATCGCTCATCATAACCAATGAGACCGAGGCAAAGGATATGCCGCCGACGGCAGCCAATATGAGCAGCCTCATCTGCGACCTCAGCCCCGCCATATACAAAAATACCATATCCATCGGGCAGCTCAGCGCCGGCACCGGACATGAGCTCGCTGACGAGCTTCGCAATCATATAATCAATCTGAAAACCGCCGGAAACATGACGATCAATGCCGCAAACGCGGTAAACAAGCTCCGTCTTCGCTCGAAACGGCTCGAAAACTCCTTCTCGAAGCCCGCGCAGCAGGAGGCCGAGGAGCTGAGGCTGCGCATAGACAGCATGGAAAAGGATCTCGCTCACAGCCCCGTTCTGCCGCAGATCAACCGTATCGAAGCGCAGAAATTCGATCTCGAAGACGAGATCTCCTTTCTGGAGCAGCAGAGCGCGGTCCTCTCGGATGAGATCTCCGAAAGCGAGAACGCGCTCCGCAGTCATGTCTTCGTGTCCGCAGATGAAGTAAATGGGATCATCGATGATATAAACTACTATGACGAGCGCGCAAATGCCTATCTGGAGGATCACCGCAGTCCCGGCATCGGTTCCCGCATCCTGTATATATTGATGACGATATTATCTGTATTCGGCATCCTCGCCGGCGGCTGGTTCGGTTATTCCTTCTTTGTGCGAAATGACATGAAAATGGCGCTGATCCTGTGGGCCGCAGCGCTGCTGAGCGTCGCGCTGACCGTCATCCTTATCATCATCCAGTATAAGGCCTCGGATTTCAGATATTCCTGCTCCATCCTGTCGGATATCTACGAAAACGAATTCGGCGAATATCCTTCAAGCATTGGTTCCGAGCAGGTCACGGCCCTGAAGGAGCAGATGGATCATTATTACTCTCTCTTTGAAATCATCGACGATGACAGGGAGCAGCTCGCACAAAACCGCGACGCACTGGCATCAGCCCGCGAGAAATACGCCCGCGCCTGCGCCGCTTATGACAACGCACGCCAGATAACCTGGCAGTATGAGCAGAAGGAAGTGACGCTCAGCATGCTTTCCGAACGGCTTGCCGCGCTCACGCCCGAGCTCGAACAGAACAAAAAGATCGAAAACGAGCTCCGCTCCATCGATCTTGCCGTAAGCACCATCCAGCAGATCTCCGACAGCGTTTTCGAATCCTTCGGGCTCTTTCTGGAAGAGACCAGCTCGGATCTTATCCGGAATATCACCCGCGGTGCCTATAACGGCATCTCGATCGACGATAATTTCAATATCACGCTGGAGCATCTGGGAGTGCAGATCCCCATAAACCGTGTAAGCACCGGTACTCTCGATCAGGTCTACCTCGCGGTGCGTCTCGCCTGTGTGGAATTCCTCTGGCCGGATGAGACCATGCCGCTGCTTTTCGACGATACCTTTGCGATGTATGACAAGGAAAGGCTGAAGGAAACCCTGCGCTGGCTCTCCGAGAATTACGCCGGTCAGATCTTTATCTTCACCTGCCACTCACGCGAGGAGGAGCTGCTGAACGAGCTGAAGATCCCGTACAGGCCCGTCCGCATCTGAGCCGGCACTGCCCGGTCACGGGGATACCGCACAGTCTGCGGCTTCGCTGCCCGCTGTACTTAGCCATCCGATGTCTGCCGGTGTAGACACGTCAGACGCAGGACGATATAAACAAACGCGCAGAACATCCCGCCGAAAAGGATCTTCTTCCGGCGGGCTCGTTTTCTGTCATATTCTTTTTCTGCCGCAGCTTTGCGGCACCGTTCTTTATCAGTTCGCTGCAGACTCACTCCTCTTCCTCATCGGGAGAGATTTTGAAAAACACCTCATTCACCGCATCCCAGGCCTCTTCGGTTTCCATCCCGAGCTTCCAGTATGAAATACCGGCGGTACGATATGTATTAATGAGCTCCAGCTTCGCCCGTACAGAATCGGTATCCTCTATCCATACACGGTTTATCACGCCGTCTTCCTCGATCTCCAGGTAATACTGTCCGCAATCGTCATCCCAGACTATCTCATCCGAATAATCCTTTTTCAGATTTTTCATTGTCTGCATACTGACAGACTCGGACGCAAGCGCGGTATCGTCGCCCTTCCACAATCTGCTGTAGAAGGGAAGACCTACGATTATCATTTCCTCCGGCACGCCCGCCTCCACAGTATCGCTTATGCCTTTTCTGATAAAGGGGAGAGACGCGGTCGAACCCGCCACCGAGCCCTCATAATGCTCATCATAGGCCATCACGACGAAATAATCGATATACTTTGCCTGCTCGTCACGATGATAGTGCCCTGTCCACGCCGAAGGGACATAATTGTCTACGGAAATGATGATATCATTTTCGTGGCAGGCGACGGCGAGCTCCTTTACAAACTGGATGTATCCCGTTCCGGCATCTGAGGGCAGGCCTTCAAAATCGAGATTGACCCCGTCGATATCATATTCGAGGGTCTCCTTGATAATGCGCTTTATCAGCCGCTCCCGGTTCGATGTCTTGCCGAAAAGCACTGAATAATCCAGCTTCATCGGGGTATTGAAATTTTCAACGAGCGCCCATACCTGTCTCCCGCTGTCATGCACGTTCTTCACATAT